>JAYRFD010001209.1:0-3555 GCA_041908565.1 Polyangia bacterium
ACAGCAAGATAGGCGTTGTTGCGGGTCACCAGTTGGTTCATCTCGGGCAGCGCAGCCCACAGGCGCTCTTGCATGCCGGGGTGAAGCTGGGCCCGCTCGGGCAGGTCGCGGAACGATCCCGTGATCAGAAGCGACCGCATCGCCCGCCGAAACTGCGCATCGGCCTGCTCGACCGCCGCCCCGCCCTGCGCCACCCGCTGCGAACGCGGCGGCAGCAAGCCGTTTAGCGTGGTGTCCGCTTCCAAGATGGCGCCCATGCTGCGATCCAAGCGCAAAAGGTAGTCGTCCATGTGCGCGGTCGAGATGGGCTCGCTGGGCGGCAACAGCTCTTTGGTCCCTGCGCAGCCACTTGCGCTTAGCGTGGCCAGTGCCCCCCACTCCAAAAACTCGCGGCGTCGAATCGGGTTCATACGCACTCCGTCTTGGCAGCTACCGGTTGACAGCGACCGGCTGACAGCGACCGGCTGACAGTGACCTGTCAACCTTGCAATCCGCGCACCAAGCCTGCACGGGACCTCCCTGCGCAGCGGCGCAAGGCCACCCCAGCCGACGCCAAGCCCCGCCCCAGCCAGCCCCTGGCCCGGGCGCAGCGTCTGCGGGGCGGCGCGCACAGTTTGCCGGGCGGTCGCAGGACGACACGCCGATGGTGTGCGGGGAACGCTCCCCCGGACGCGGCGAGCAAGAGTCTGTCGGCGTTCAAGCACAGAGAGAGGAAGGCCGATCCGGCAGCGCCGGCGGCCGGGACCCGGAAGAGGGCCCCCAAAAGAGGAAGGAAGAAGGCAGACGGCGGGTTACGCCGCGGCAGAGCGGGCCGCGTCGCGCAGGACCGCCGCCTTGGTGGTCTTTTCCCAGGTGAAGCTGGGCTCGCTGCGACCAAAGTGGCCGTAGGCGGCCGTCGGGCGGTAGATCGGGCGCAAAAGGTCCAGTTCGCGAATCAGCGCGGCGGGGCGGCAGTCGAAGTGCGCCCGGATCAGCTTTTCCAGCGCTTCGTCGCTGACCCGTCCGGTGCCGAACGTCGTCACGTGGATCGACACGGGGTGCGCGACGCCGATGGCGTAGGCGACCTGCACTTCGCAGCGCTTGGCCAGGCCGGCCGCGACGATGTTCTTGGCGATGTAGCGCGCGTAATAGCAGGCCGATCGGTCGACCTTGCTGGGATCCTTGCCGGAAAACGCGCCGCCGCCGTGACGGCCCCAGCCGCCGTAGGTGTCGACGATGATCTTGCGGCCGGTCAGCCCCGAGTCACCCATCGGCCCGCCGACCACGAAGCGCCCGGTCGGGTTGATGAAGAAGCGGGTGTCCTTGTTCAGAAGGTGGGCGGGGATCTCGTGCTTGACGATCTCTTCGATGATCGCCTCGCGCAGCGTCTCGTGCGCGACATCGGGAGAGTGCTGCGTCGACACCACGACGGTATCGACCGCCACCGGCTTGTGGTCGATGTACTTGACGCTGACCTGCGACTTGCCGTCGGGACGCAGGAAGGGCAGGCGCCCGTTCTTACGCAGGATCGACAGGCGGTGCGACAGGCGATGGGCCAGCGCGATGGGCATCGGCATTCCCTCTTCGGTGTCGTCGCAGGCGAAGCCGAACATCATGCCCTGGTCGCCGGCGCCCTGCTCGTCCGGGTTGTAGACGCCCTGGCCGTCGACGCCGCGAGCGATATCGGGCGACTGCTGTTCGATGGCCGACATGACCGCGCAGGTCTTGTAGTCAAAGCCCATGCTGGAATCGCTGTAGCCGATGTCTTTGACGGTGGCGCGGATGATCTCGGGAAAGTCGATGCGGGCCGTGGTGGTGATCTCGCCGGCGACCATGACAAAGCCGGTCTTGGTCACGGTCTCGCAGGCCACGCGGCAGTGGGGGTCCTGCGCGATGATGGCGTCGAGCACGGCGTCCGAGACCTGATCACACAGCTTGTCTGGGTGACCTTCGGTGACGGACTCCGACGTGAAGATGAAGCTAGACATGCGGTCTCCTTGGCTGAACCAAATGGTTAGAGCGCCACTTCAAACCAACGTTGGACCGGGTCTGCCGCGTCGGTTGAAGGTCGCGTCCCCACGGACGCTCGACCTTCCATTGCGCAGGCACGGTTCGTCGCTACAGTTTTGATTGGCACGCGTAATCGCGGGAGTTTTCCCGGCCCGGCTGCAGAAGTCAACCCCCCGCAATACAACCGCTGCAGTCGCCAAAAACCTGTCAACCGCGACGGTGAAAATCGACCACAGCCGACCAAACCAGTGCGATCACGCACACCCCCCGGCGCTTCAAGGCGGTACAGGCGAGCCCATCCTTGCCACGCGGCGCTCGGCGCCCCAAGCAGACCTGCGTTCACTCGCCGGACCGAGTGCTTCGCTCGCCGGAACCTGCCGATGCGGGCGGGCGGGCCGGTCTGCAGCCACGATGGGGGGCGAAGGCAGACAGGCGTTTCACCTGACAGGCCTGCTTTTCGGCCCAGCTGGCTGGGATGTGCGATACGCAGGGCGGCAGGGCGGCAGGTCCGGCTGGAAGCGCCAGTCTGCCGGGCGGCAGGGCGGGCTTTCCGGCCAAAAAGGGGACTCTGCAGGGCGGCAGGGTGGGGGTTTGGGGCGGCTTGCGCGATCTGCAGGGCCGCTTTTCCGCAAGTCCGCCCGGAAGCGTCGATCGGCGGCTCGGCAGAGCGGCCTTGGCGGTCCGAAGGGGTTTCCAAACGAAGCGCTGCGTGCTCTTGGAGCGCCATCCTTCACGGCCGGGGGCCCGGCGGACGCAGACCCATTTTTCGAGCCGGCCCAAGATCAAACCGATGCCCGAAAAAAGAGCCTGCTGCGGCCCCGGCCTCTTTGCTTCTCTTGAAGAAAGAGCCTGCTTTTGCCCCGGCCTCTTTGCTTCTCTTGAAAGAAAAGTCTGCTGCGGCCCCGGCCTCTTTGCTTCTCTTGAAGAAAGAGCCTGCTTTTGCCCCGGCCTCCGTACTTCGGGCCGATGACCTTCCTTACTAAACGCGGTTAGGCGTTGGGCGGCAGCGGGTCCTTGGGGGGCTCTTTGGGGGCGTCCGGCTTCTTCACGGGAGCCGGGCGGTCGGGGATGATGGTGTGGATGTCGGCCTCGGACACATCCTGGGCCCGCAAGAGTCGCTTAAAGCGCGACAGCGCCGCCTGGGTGTTGCGAGCGGCCGCGGTTCGCATCCGTCCGTACATGGCCAAGCGAATGCGCGGCTGCCAGATGCTCTGCACGCTCTTTTCCAGATCAGCCGCGGCATCGCGAAGCTGCTTGGCATAGCTCTTGGCTTGCGTGGCCTCGATGCGGGGGTGCAGGCCGCTTTCCAGAAGATCGGCCAGAAGCAGCATGCGCTCGGGCTGTTCGTCGTCGGGACCGTCGGTGTAAAAGGTAATGCCTGACGGAAACAGCAGGTCGTAGTTTCCGTCGACCCCAGGGGCCGGGCGACCGACATCGTTCCACGCGGCATCGGCGATGCGCCCGACCAGGGCATCGGCCTGGTCGTCCCGCGTATTATGGGCGGCCAAAAGCGGCGCCAGGCTGGCTTCCTGGGCCTGCCACTTGCTGTGGACCGTATCGAACAAG
>JAYRFD010001210.1:0-4784 GCA_041908565.1 Polyangia bacterium
CGATGTTCACGTCGATGCCCAGCGCCGCCACCTGCGACTTGGTTTCAACGGCTGATCTGGTGGCGGATCCTGCGCATGCTGGATCTCCAACGCGCGCGTTCCCGCCGCAGTACGCAAGCACAATGCCCAGCTGCCAGAACATCGTCGTTCCGGGACTGCCCGAGCCACCGATGCCTCCCCCCATGGCAACGGGCTGTGCGTGTGATGTCGGCGCGTCGCATGCGACGCCGTCGGGCCTGGGCGTGATCCTGGCGGCGCTGTGTGGCCTGGGGCTGCTGTGGCGTCGACGCCGCATGTCGCTGCGATCCGTCTATGCGATGCTGCCGCTTGTGCTGATCGCAGCCGGCTGTGGCGGCAACACGATGACCATGGACCCGATGATGATGGACATGGGAATGACGCCCAAGCAGCAGCTGGCGGCCGCACTTGGAACCAGCACCTGGAATGGCCAGCAGACGCGCGCCGGCAAGATGCGCGCCATCGAGCTGCGCTTCAACGCCGCCAGCCTGCTGTGGGCCGACGTCCGCAACCCGTTTGGCCCCGCCCGTCGGCGCGAGCTGCGCGTCTTCACCATCGACGAAGATGGCAGCACGCTGCGATCGACGATCACGCAGACCCCGGATGGCAGCGACGCCGCCCGTCCCATCGGCAAGCAAGAGACCTGGAAGGTCACGATCAGCGCGGGGTCTCCGCGCACGCTGCAGCTTGTGAACCAAGACACGCCCGGCGTGACCGAGACCTATACCGAAGGTGCCTGGCCCACCCCGATGGATGGCTTGACCGCCACCGTGCGCGTCTTCCCGGCCAGCGGCCCCACCAACGATGCGTACTGCGGAAAAAGCCAAGCGACCTTGATCAAGCCAGACCACGCCACGCTGTTCGAGTTCGCGCGTGGTCGCAGCACCGAGACCGTACTTGGCATCGATCGCATGGCCGGCGCCAAGCTGAATCGCTGGGTCGACAACAGCGGCGCCAATCGCTTCGCCGTCACCGACGTGCCCAGCTTCAGCGATCTGGGCGGCACCACGCTAAGTGATCAGGCGAACTTCTTTGTCCACTACCAGGGCACCGTTAATCATCCCGGCGGCGTCTTCCAAATGCGCGAACAAGACGATGACGTCAGCGATGGTCTGTGGGTCTTCATCGAAGGCAAAGTCGGCAGCACCACGCCCGGCGACCTGTTCTTGGAAGTCCACAACTTGACGCTGGTCCCCGACGAAACCACCGACGAACCCATGAAGACCATCCCAGCCGGGCCGGTGCCCATTGAGATCATGGCGGTGCGCTGCGCCAAGACGGTACGCGCCATGGACATCCAGATCCGGCTAAACGGGGGTGCCTATCAAGCGGTTGGCGCCGCTCCCACCAGCAGCCTGATCAACGACACACTGTTCCCGCCCGCTCTGTAGCGACGCCCCGCCCCCTTTTCCAGCCGGCATACCCGATGACGCGTCGGCGTCGAGCCGGTCCCCTTCCTCTCGCCAATTGCCTTGGCCGCCCGACGCCCCGCGTGGGTCAAAAGCAGCTGCGCGGATCGGCTGCGCGCGCAGAAGCCTATTGGTTTAGGCATCAAAACAAGGAAGCGAGCTATCTATGAATAGTGAGCCGCTTTTTCGTGATTTCTTATTGAATAGATTGAGTGTCTAACCAGATTACCCGTGGGATTTGTGCCCCAGTCCAAGGGGCCAATGCGATACTGGGACCTGGCGGGAAACCATGGGCGCGGTCGTCAGGACCGCAGCCATGCGGACCGCGCGCCAAGCCACATGGCTCGGGGAGTTTTAGGTGTCGCAGGCAGTACAGCAGCAGGAAACGCAGGCATCGTCCGTTCGGACGGGAAAAGTCCTGCTGCGCCTGCTTTTGGTCGCTGCGACCTATGTCGTCGTGGCCTGGGCGGGCCTGCGCTTTGCGACCGTGCAGCGCCAGGTGTCACCCGTATGGCCAGCCAGCGGTCTGGCGATAGCGGCCTGTTATCTGTGGGGCCGCAGCGTCGCACCGGCCATCTGGTTGGGCGCTTTGTTGGCCAACCTGCTGTCGAACGGACAGCCGCTGATCTGCTTGCTAATTGGCTTCGGCAACATGCTAGAAGCCATGATCGGAGCCCATATCTGTCACTGGCTGCAGTCGGCCCGCCATGACCTGGCCCCGCGGACGGGCGGGGCATCCCTGGCGGTGGCGGCGGTGCTGTCGGCGCCAATCAGTGCCAGCATCGGTGCGCTGAGCCTTGTGCTAGCCGGCCAGCTTGCGTGGTCGGCGATCTTGTCGACGTGGGTCACCTGGTGGATGGGCGATCTGCTGGGTGCACTGGTGCTGACGCCGGTGCTCCTGTCGCTGCTGCGCCCCCGATCTCCCCTGCCCCGCCTGACGCCGCACCTGTTGTTTGAAGGGACGCTGCTGGCGGCGCTGCTGGCGGGCGTGCTGTGGTTGATCGGTCGCCAGGGTCCGTCGTCGCTGTTCCTGCTGTTTCCGCTGCTGCTGCTGTACGCGGCCCGCTTCGGCGAGCGCGGCGTCAAGGTCCTGGCCCTGTTCCTGTACCTGTACTTCTGCATCATCACGCGGCAGGGCGTGGGCCCCTTCGCCGGCGGCACCATGGACGAAAACCTGACCCACCTGCAGCTGTTCTTGGGTGGCCTGCTTTTGACCAGCAACTTTGTGGCCGACTTCGTTGCAGCATCAGCGCTGGGCTTGGCATCGTCGCTGCTGCTGGTCGGCTGGGCGATCTCGGGCGTGCTGGTGCACTGGTTTCACACCGAACAGGTGCGCCGCGATCAGCTTCGCTTCGCCAGCCTGGTGCACGAAGCCGAGCTGAACATCGAGTACCGCATGCAGGAATACCAGCAGGCCTTGCGCGGCGGAGTCGGTCTGTTCGCATCCAGCCAGACGGTCACCGCACGCGAGTGGCAGGTCTATGTCGAAACCGTGAACCTGCGCACGACCTATCGCGGGCTGTCGGCCATGGGCGTCATTCTTCCCGTCTTGCAAGCGGATGTGCCCGCCTTCATCGAACGGGCGGCCCAGCTGGGTGTGCCGGACCTCAGGCTGCATCCTCTGCCCGGATCGCCCACGCCAGCGACGCCGCAAGATCCGCAGTACGTCATCGTGATGCTCGAGCCGATTGCTGGACACCAGGCCGCCATGGGTCTGGACATCGGAAGCGAAGCGCAGCGTCGAAGCGCCGCCGAACAGGCTCGCGACACTGGGCAGCCGGTCCTAAGCGGTCGCGTCAGGCTGGTCAACGATCATCACGGGCGACCCAGCTTCCTGCTGCTGCATCCGATGTATCGACCGGGCGCGCGACTGGACACCGAAGACGATCGGCGGCGCGCATTTACCGGCTGGGTGTACGCGCCACTGCTTGCCGCGGACTGGCTGGATCACGCGCTGGCCCGCCTGCGCAGCGAGGTATCCGTCTTTGTCTTCGACGGCAGCCAGCCCCGCCCCGATGCGCTGTTGTATCGATCGGATCAAGGACGGGGCCCGCTGCCCGCGTTTGAACACACGCGCGCGCTGCAGCTTGCCCAGCGCCCGCTGTGCCTGGGCTTTCGCAAAGCCGCGGGCTTCAAGTCCACGCATGACACCACGCTGTCGTGGGTGGCGGCGTGCGCGGCCATCGTCGCGCTGCTTCTGACCAGCTTGGTCGTCAACTTGCAGCAGTCGGAAAAGCGCGCCCAGAAGCTGGTGGCCGAACGCACCCAGCACCTGGATGCCGCGCTGGCCAGCGCCGAAAAAGCGTCGCAGGTGAAGTCGCAGTTCCTGGCCAATATGAGCCATGAGATCCGCACTCCGCTAAACGGCATCTTGGGCATGTCCAGCCTGCTTTTGTCGACGCCGCTTAGCCCGGAACAGCGCGAACAAGCCCGCATCCTGTCGACCAGCAGCCGCGCCTTGCTGGACATCGTCAACGACATCTTGGACTTTTCGAAGATCGAAGCCGGCAAGCTGGTCCTGCTGCGCGAGCCCTTCAGCCCGCGCGAGTGTGCCGAGGCCGTGGTCGGTCTGTTCCGCGCCCGCGCCAACGAAAAGTCGCTGGGCCTGACGCTGCAAGTCGACCCCGCCTGCGTCGGGTGGATCGACAGCGACGCCATGCGATACCGCCAAGTGCTGACCAACTTGGTCGACAACGCCATCAAGTTCACGGCGCACGGCCAGGTCACTGTCCGCCTTTCTTCGCGCGAAGAAGACGACGGCACGATGCGCTGTCTGACCGAGGTCACAGACACCGGCATCGGCTTTTCAGCGGCCACCAAGGCTCGACTGTTTCGACCGTTTTCGCAGGCCGATGAATCGACGACGCGGCCGTTTGGTGGCACCGGTCTGGGTCTGTCGATCAGCAAGGCGCTGGCGCAGGCCTTGGGCGGCGAGATCGACTGCGACAGCACACCCGGACAGGGCACGCGCTTCTGGTTCACCATTCGCGGCGCCGCGGTCCTTCCGAAAACAGCGGCCACCGCACACGACGCAAGCACACCGATCGCCGCACCCGCTTCCTTGGCACCCACTGCCGCGCCCACTTCCACAGCATCTGCAACATCGATCGCTGCGTCCGTTTCTGCGGACGCGACGGCGGTGCCGATCTCGATTGAAAATGCGGTTTTACCGACGGAGAACGTCCCGCGCGTGCTGCGTATTTTGGTGGCCGACGACCAAGACGTGAATCAGCTTGTGGCCTGTCGCTTCTTGCAGAAGCTGGGCTATCAGCCCGACCGCGCCAGCAACGGTCTGGACGTGCTTAGTGCGCTGGCCAAACGCCCCTACGACGTCGTCTTCATGGACTGCCACATGCC
>JAYRFD010001211.1:0-5098 GCA_041908565.1 Polyangia bacterium
CTCGCACGGAAGCAGCGTGCGCAGGATCGACATCAGCGGCGTGATGCCGCTGCCGCCCCCGATCAGCACGACGTGACGTCGCTTGTCCGCGGCAGGCTGCGGCGTGAAGTGGCCCGAGGGCCCCAGGACCTGCAGCACATCGCCGACCGCCACGCGATCGTTTAGATAGTTCGATACGATGCCCCCCGCCACGCGCTTGCAGGTGATGGCCACCGTGCGGGCCGGCTGCCCCTCGTCATCCAGCGGACTTGTGCAAGCGGAATAGGCCCGTCGCAGCGGCGCCCCACCCCGCGGATCGCAGGGAACCAGCAGCGTGAAGAACTGCCCGGCGGCAAAGGGCAGCGGCTGCCCGTGTTCATCGGCCAGCACCAGGGTCACGGCGCTGTCCGTCTCGCGCACGACCTGGCGCACGACCAGGGGTCGGGGCTTCAGCAGGCCCAGCGTCTGCGGGTTCGCCAAGGTCTGGGGCGTCTGGGTATCGGGCGCTTGCTGCGCGCGAAGTCGATCGCTGCGACGCGGCTGGCGCAGCGTGAAGGTGGGCTGCTGCACACCACGAAAGCCATCGAGCATGGCCTGCAGATCACGGCGCAGGCTGGCCAAGCTGCCCGAGCCGGCCGGGCTGGCCTCTGCCGAGTGCAGGACCACCGGCTGCGCAGTCGTCGAAGAAGAGACGCGGGCCAAGGCGGGCTGGGATGCATCGTGGTTGCTCATAGCAAGAAGTCTAGGGTCGCCAACACAAAGTGTCTAGTGACACTTTACACTTTCTGCCACGTCGGCGATTTCCGGACGAATTCGCGAGTCCCGGCTTTGACGCGAGTCCCGGCTTTGAGCGGTCATTGAACCTTCATTGAACCGTCTTTGACCTGGATGGCCTTGGATCGGGCGGCCGAACATCCTGGGCTTTCTGCGCTGCGGCCTGGCCAGCCGCTTGGCGATCAAAGGTGTTCAGCGCGCTGCGGAATGCTTGTCTCGGATAGGGCGGGCGCGTAACACTGTCGTCCATGCACGATGTTGCCCATGTCGACGTTGCTGTGGATCCCGTCGGATCTGGTGGCGGACCACCGCCCGCTGCAGACTGGTCATCGCAACGCCAGACGCCGCTAGCGGCCGTTTCGGACGAGGTTGCGCGACGACTGCTGGCCACCGCGCTGTCACGCGGCGGCGATGCCGCGGACCTGTTCTTCGAGTACAGCGACAACGCCAGCTATGCCTACGAAGACGAAAAGGTGAAGACGACCAGCCGCGGCGTCACGCTGGGCTTGGGCGTGCGCGTGCTCAAAGGCGAAGCGACCGGCTACGCCTACACGGAAGAGCTGTCGGAAGAAGCGATGCAGCATGCGGCCCGCACGGCGGCGCAGATCGCAGCCTCTGGTGGCAAGGCGGCTCCCGTCGACATTCAGTGGCCGCGGCTGCCCAGTCACTATGACGTGGGGCAGCCCAGCATGGCGGCTCCTCCCGAAGACAAGCTGAGCCTGCTGCGCCGCGCCGATCGCACGGCCCGCGCCGCGGATTCACGCATCGTCAAGGTCAACGCCGGCCTGTCGGAAGAGTGGCGCGAGATCCGCCTGTACACAGCCGACGGCCGTGCCTATCGCGATGTGCAGCCGCTTCTGCGCTTTGCGGTGTCGGTGGTGGCAGAGCAGGGCGGCGACAGCGCCAAGCGGCAGGGCGGATCCAGCAGCGGCGGCGGGCGCGTCGGCATGTCCTATTTCGACGAGCACTCGCCCGAGGAGCACGCGAAAGAAGCCGTGCGCGTTGCGCTGGCCATGCTGGACGCCAAAGAGGCGCCGGCCGGTCAGATGGAAGTGGTCCTTTCGGCGGGCGATTCGGGCATCTTGCTGCACGAAGCGGTCGGGCATGGACTGGAAGCCGACTTCAACCGCAAAAAGACATCGAACTACGCCGATCGAATCGGTCAGCCGGTGGCGTCCCCGCTGTGCACCGTGGTGGATGACGGCACGCTGCCGAACAGTCGCGGATCGATCAATGTCGATGACGAAGGCGAGCCGGGGCAGCACAACGTTCTGATCGAAAAGGGTGTGCTGCGCGCGTACATGCAGGACTCTTTGTCGGCTCGCTTGATGGGCAATTCTCCGACGGGAAATGGCCGGCGCGAGAGCTTCCGTGTTGCCCCCATGCCGCGCATGACCAACACGTACCTGCTTGCCGGCCCGCACGATCCGCAAGAGATCCTGTCGTCCGTGAAGCGTGGCGTGTACGCGCGGCGGTTTTCGGGCGGACAGGTCGACATCCAAAGCGGTGACTTCGTCTTTTCGCTGACCGAGAGCTACCTGATCGAAGACGGTCGCATCACGGCGCCGCTAAAAGGGGTTCAGCTGATCGGCAACGGCCCGGATGTTCTGACCAAGGTCACGATGCTGGGCAGTGACTTCGCGCTGTCCGATGGCAGCTGGACGTGCGGCAAAGAAGGCCAATCGGTGCCGGTGGGAATCGGCACCCCGTCGGTCAAGATCGCAGCCATCACCGTCGGAGGAACCAAAGCATGAAGGCCGCATCAGGGGACGTGGCGGGGCTGCCGAGCAGCGCCGATGAACGCAGCGTGCGCGAGCTTGCCGCGCGAATTGTCGAACAGGCGGTCAGGGCCGGGGGGCAGTCGGCCGAAGCCGTACTCAGCCGCAGCAGCGAGATGTCCGTGCGCGTGCGCAGCGGCGAAGCCGAGCTGGTGCACGAAGCGCAGAGCAAGCACCTGGGCCTGCGCGTGTTCAAGGATCATCGATCGTCGCTGACGTACACATCGGACTTCAGCGAAGCGGGCCTTGCGCAGTTCATCGAAAACGCCGTGGCGCTGTGCCGTCTGGCCGAGCCTGATCCGCTGAACGAGCTGCCCGGGCGCGATGAGCTGCTGTCGCCCGATGCGGTCCTGCCAGCGCTTCAGCTGTGGGATGAAAACGCGCTGACCGTCGATGCGGCCGCCGCGCTGAGCTTGGCCAAGCGCTGCGAAGCGGGGGCGCTGTCGGTATCGGACAAGCTGCGGGCTGGACATGGCAGCAGCTATGGGCGCTCGGTCGGCGTCGGCGCGTTTGCCTGTGCCGATGCCACAGGCGTGCTGTTTGCCGGCAGCAACCGCGGCACGTACCAGTCGCTGTCGGTCGAGGTCCTGTGCGACGACACCGGCGGGAAGAAACGCAGTGGTTCGTACTGGACGGGCGGTCGCTTTGTCGATCAGCTGCTGTCGCCCGAACAAGTCGGTGCCGAGGCCGGTCGAAGGGCTCTGCGTCGGCTGGGTGCAGAAAAGATCGCCACCGGCGAGCTGCCCATCGTCTTTGATCCCGAGACCGCTCGATCGCTTCTGCGAACCTTGGCGGGTGTGATCTCGGGCGGCGCGATCTATCGCAAGGCCAGCTATCTGTGCGGTCGCGAAGGCACGGCGATCGCATCGCCGCTGGTCAATGTCGTCGACGATCCGCTGATCGATCGGGCGCCTGGCTCGCGCTACTTCGATGGCGAGGGGCTGCCATCGCGTCGCAACGTGGTCGTGCGTGAAGGGGTCCTGCAGACCTATCTATTGGACACCTATTCCGCCCGCAAGCTCGGTCGTAAGAGCAATGGCTGCGCGGGGCGCAGCGGCGCCGGTTCACCGCACGTCACCACCAGCAACTTCATCCTGGAGCCAGGATCCAAGTCGGGCGAAGCCTTGGTCGCCGAAGTCGCGCGCGGCCTGTATGTCACCGAGATGATGGGCTTTGGTTTTAACGCCGTGACCGGCGACTTTTCTCGCGGCGCCGGCGGCTTCCTGATCGTCGACGGCAAGCTGACGCAGCCGGTTTCGGAAGTGACGATCTCGGCCAACTTTGACGACTTGCTGAAGAACATCGATGGGGTTGGCAGCGACATCGATCGCCGATCTTCGACCATGACGCCGACGGTTCGCGTCGCGCGCATGATGCTTGCCGGCACCTGATCGCATCGTCGCAGACCGCGTCTGCCAAGCCTTGCAGTAGACGAAGCGCACGGAGTCGCACTACCTTCAAGTTCAGGAAGTCAGATGTCCACCCCGGTCCTGCCCGAGAGCCTGTTCCGCAAGCTGCCAGAGCGCGTCACCATCTATGAAGTGGGACCGCGCGATGGCTTGCAGAACGAGCAGCGCATGATCCCGACGGCGGACAAGATCGCGATGATCAACAGCCTGTCGAAAAGCGGGCTTACGCACATCGAGATCACCAGCTTCGTCAACCCCAAGTGGATCCCGCAGCTGTCGGATGCCAGCGATGTCGCGCGCGGCATCGAACGGAAAGAAGGCGTCCACTATTCATGCCTGGTGCCCAACCGTCGCGGCATGGATGCGGCGGTGCAAGCCGGCATGCGCGACGTAGCGGTCTTCCTGTCGGCATCCGAGACGCACAACAAGAAGAACGTCAACAAGACCATCGAAGAGACGCTGGCGGCTTTTTCGGAAGTGGTGGGCCCGGCGCGCGACTTGGGCGTGCGCGTGCGGGCCTATGTGTCGACGGTGTATGGCTGCCCGTACGAAGGCGCTGTGGATGTTGCGCGGGTCGAAGATCTGGTACGCAAGCTGCGTGCGCTGGGCGTGTATCAGATCTCGCTGGGGGACACGATTGGCGTGGCGACGCCGGCGCAGGTCGACCATGTGCTGCGTCGTTTGCTGGCCTTCTGCCCGCAGGAAGAGCTAGCCCTGCACTTTCACGACACGCGTGGTACGGCGCTGGCCAACATCCTGGTCGGCGTCGCGCTGGGCATCACCACCGTCGACAGCGCGCTGGGTGGTCTGGGCGGCTGCCCGTATGCGCCAGGGGCCAGCGGCAACGCGTCGACCGAAGATGTCGTGTACATGCTGCACGGCATGGGCATCGAAACTGGGCTGGATCTGGATGCTCTGGTCGACACCAGCCAGCGCGTGGCGGCCTGGGTTGGCCACGACCTGCCGTCGAAGTTCTTCAAGGCGCGTCTGGGCGAGCGCCTGCGCAACGGCCACTGAAGCCAGCGCCGCGGGTTACGCGCCGTGGCAGCGCTTGAACTTCTTGCCGCTGCCGCAGGGACAGGCGTCGTTGCGACCGACCGTCGGGTTCTGACGCGCCTGCATGCGCTGGTTGCGCTGAAGCTGCACGATCGGCGTCAG
>JAYRFD010001212.1:0-3168 GCA_041908565.1 Polyangia bacterium
CGTCACGCGGCGTGCAGTCCGCCGGCAGCAGCACATCGGGCGCGTGCACCAGGCCAAGCTGTGGCTGCAGAACGCTCAAGTAACCCTGCTCGACCAGCGTCGGGGCATGGCCGTCGTCTTCACCGCCTTCATCGTCGTGAGCGCTGCTGGGTCCTTCGTCTTCTTCTTTCAAGGCCAAGACCTGGCCGTGGCGCAGGCGCGAAAGTTCCTTGCCTGGGGTCTGCGTTCCGCCCGTCGGCATGGCCAGAAGCGGCACCGTGTCGTTTTGCGAACAGACGATCGCCAAGCGAATGACATCGTCGCTGCCGGCCTGTCCAACGGCCTGGACTTGAATCGGGACCGGGACTGGAACCGACGCAGGCTTCTGCGCGGCGGACAGCGCCTTGATCAAGGGCTGCAGCACCGCAAACGGTCCACGAGCCAGCACCACACGAAACTGATCGCCATGCTTTTCGACGCGCGGGAAGGGCAGCGGCAGATCGACGGGCAGGCGCAGCGCTTCTTCCAAGGCCAGACGAGCCGCAGAAATCGTGTCGTGCGCGCTGTGCAAAAGAACGACGGTTTCCTCGGCAGCGAACTTGGCAGGCGGCTCGGCCGGCAACGCCGGAATGGGCGGTGGCGTGGCGTCTTTCCCTCGACACGCTGGCCCGGCCAGGGCCCAAGCCAAGCCCAGAAGTCCGATCACGTGCCGCGGTCTTGCCTGTGATGGGCTGCGTCGCAAGCGGTCGCTAAGTGCGCGGAATGACATCGGGTTCAGGGTATCACAGCTAGAACATCGCTCGACGCACGGCAGACAGTGGGGCGCGGTCATCGAAGATGGCGTTCTTGCCATCGCTGCTTGCCTTGACCCCCAGCTTGCGCAGCCAGTCTGAAAGGGGCAGCGCGCGCGTCTCGTTCAGCCAGCGACTGGCCAGCCGATCGCCGGCGGCTGCATCGAGGATGGACAGGACCTCGTCTTCCGACAGCGGGCGGCGCAGGCTTTGGCGACGCAGGCGGCGGAAGACATCGTCCAGGCTGCTATCAGACGCAGCCGCACCAGCGACGGTTCGCGCGCCCCGCGATCGGATGGTCAGGTCCAGTCCCAGGGCCACGCAGGCGCCCCCCCAATACACGCGCTGATAGCGATGCGTCTTGCGCATGGTGCGGCTGTCTTCGGCCAAGCTGCGTCCGTCCTGCGGCTGACAATAGCGGTCCAAAACGCGCAGCATGTCGGCCCATGCCTCGTCGCTGCGCACGACGCCGGCTCGCACGCGCAGGACCTCTTGGTAGTACGTGGTGAAGCCCTCGATCAGCCACGGCAAGCGGCCTTTGACATAGGGGTTGCCGATGTGGAAAAGCTCGTGCGTGGCCAGCCAGTCGTCATGCAGGTTCAGCGTCTGTGAATCGCTGCCAAAGTAGATGACTGCCGACGGACGCAAGGGGCGCAGGACGGTTCCATAGATGCCGGGATCGCTGCTGCCGCTCATCGGCACCAAGGTTACGGACACATCGCTGGGCATCAGGTCGCGATAGAAACCAGCGACGGCCCCCAGCGCCTGCTGCATCCACGTGCGCAGCGCTTCGTCGCTTGCGCGATGGGGCAGATCAATCAGCTGCAGGTGCGCGGATGCAGAGCCCGAAGCGGCAGCCCCCTTTCCCGTCGGCAAGCCCAGGCTGCCCAGCGTGCGCAGCCGCGGCCCGAAGACCACGTAGCTGCCCATGTCGTGCTGCGCACTGTCGCTGCGGAAGACTCGACTGCGACCGCCGGGCTGGGGCGCGTCCTCGGACCAGGGCACGGCCAGCGGAGTATTCGGCGGCAGCGTCAGATCGATGGTGATCTTGGCATCGCTGGGCAGCGGCGACGGATGCAGCAGGACGGCCTGTTCGTTCCAGACATAGGTGGCGTCGATGTGCTCGGCGTAGTCGGGCTCGCCATGACGGGCGGCCATGGCCTTGAGGTCCACGCGATACGACAGCTTGCTGGGCCACAGACCCTGCGGACTGGGGCGGACCTCCCAGCAGTCGCGGTCTTCGGGATCGGCAACCACCCCAGCGCCCGACGGAGAATCAACCAAGCGCAGATCCCGAACGAAGGCACCCGCCCCATCCATAAACAGGCAGTACGATGCCGGGTCGCGGCCTTTTTCCGTCGCTGGCAGCGACATCTCGACATCCAAGATCCCGCGGCTGAGATCCGGCATGTTCAAGCGAAAGCTCCAGCCGGGGTTGGCTGCCGTCGCTGGACCGCCGGTCGGGGCGGCCGGACTGGATCGCTGGGCTAGCCCCAGCCAGGCACCGCAGCAAAGCGCCAAGCAGAGGCCCACGGTGCACGATATCGAACGCGTGCGCATGAAAGGTACTGTACCGCGCTCTGCAGAAAGACCCGCACCCCAGGCAAGATCAACGTGTTAGACTGCGACCGCTACCTGCGAGCTGAAAAAGTGCGAGAGGAGCCGGACGTGCCATCCCAGCGACGGAGACCGTCGCCACTTGATCATCACGCAGCGAAGAAAGATCCCTCCCTATGTACGGTGCAAACCTGGTCCACGGCTTGGCTCCTTTTGATGCGCAGCGCAACCTGCGCGTCGTGATCGAGACGCCACGTGGGTCCAATGTGAAGATCAAATACGACGAGGAGCTGGGCTGCTTCAGCCTAAGCCGCGTGCTGCCGCTGGGCGTCACGTACCCCCACGACTTCGGTTTTGTACCGCAGACCTTGGCGCAGGACGGGGATCCGCTGGATGTGATGGTGCTGATGGATGTCGGGACCTTCCCGGGTGTCGTCATCACCTGCCGCATGCTGGGCGCTTTGCAGATCGAAGAACGCGGCCTGCGCGGTCGCCCCAACCATCGCTTGGTCGCCGTGCCTCTGAAGGCGGCGCGTCGCGATGAGTGGCGAAACTTTTCGGATCTGGGACGGCGCATGCAGCAAGAGCTAGAGCGCTTCTTCATCATGTCGACCGCCTTCACCAGCAAAGATCCGGTGGTGCGTGGCTGGGTCGGCCCCGACGGCGCCATGGACATGGTGCAGCGGGCGATGAACCGCTATCGCGAACGCCGCCAGCCCAACGCGCTGGGAAGCCCGCCGCTTTCCCCTTCGCCAGCCACGGCTTCCCGCCCAGGCTCCAACCTCGCGGGAAGTGCCCCCCCCCAGGCCGCCCCCACGGTGGTATTTGCGCCGTCGGGCCC
>JAYRFD010001213.1:0-5953 GCA_041908565.1 Polyangia bacterium
ATCCCGATCGTCAACGTCAACCTGTCCAGCGATGCGTTGGATGAACGGCAGCTTTACGACCTGGCCTACAACGTCATCGAGCCGCAGCTTGAACGCCTGCCCGGCGTCGCAACCGCCACCCCCGGTGGAGGCAAGCAGCGCGAGATCTTGGTCGACGTCAAGCCAGGTGCCTTGCGCAGCCGAGGCCTGACTCTTTTGGATGTTGTGCGCGCCGTGCGCAGCAGCAACTTGACCCTGCCCAGCGGCAACCTGCGGGCCGGCGATCGCGACTACAACATCTTCACCAACACGCAGATCCCAAGCCCCACATCGCTTGAGGACATCGTCGTCGCGCCCGGCGATGCGCTGAGCAACCAGAACAACAGCGGCGAAAACCGACAGCCGGTGCGGATCGCCGATCTGGCCGACGTGCGCGACACCAGTGCTGAACAAGCCAACATCGTGCGCGTCAACGGCGTGCGCGGCGTGTATCTGCGCATCCTCAAGCAGCCGCGTGCGAACACCATCGCCGTGGTCGATGCCGTGCGTCATGCGCTGCCGACTTTGCGCGGGGTTCCACCGTCGGTGCAGCTGGCGATCTCGTTTGATCAGTCGGCGTACATCCGAGCAGCCGTAAAGGCGCTGGAACACGAAGCGATCCAAGGCGGAGCGCTGGCCATCCTGGTCATCCTGATCTTCCTTCTGAGCCTGCGCGCCACCGCCATCATCGCCGTGGCCATCCCGCTTTCGATCGTCGCGACGTTCATCCTTTTGTACTTCGCGGGCCAGACCCTAAACGTCTTCACCTTGGGTGGCCTGGCGCTGGGCGTCGGTCGCTTGGTCGATGACTCCATCGTCGAGCTTGAGAACATCCATCGTCACCTGGCGGTCAGCCGATCGCGCACGCAGGCCGTGCTGGATGCGGCGCAAGAAGTGGCGATGCCGATCTTGGTGTCGACGATCACGACGATCATCGTGTTCTTCCCCGTGCTGTTTCTGACCGGCGTCGCGCGTAGCCTGTTCATTCCGCTGGCCATGACCATCAGCTTCGCGCTGGTGATGAGCTTCTTTGTCTCGCGCACGGTGACGCCGCTTCTGTGCCTGCGCCTGCTGCAAGCTCAAGGTCATGCACCAACGGATTCAAACAGCCCATCGCAGCGTCCGTCGACCCTCTTGACGCGCATCGGTGCGGCCTTGGATCGCATGGACCACGCCTATGCGGGCGCGCTGTCCTGGGTCTTGCGTCATCGCGCCGTGACCATCGTCGGCATCTTGGCCGTGTGCGGTGCTTGCGTGCCGCTGTACTTCCGCATCGGCAGCGAATTTTTCCCAACCAGCGACGAAAGCCAGATCTCGATCACGCTGCGCACGCCGATCGGCAGCCGCATCGAGCGCACCGAACAAGTGGCCCAGCGCGTCGAAGAAATGGTGCGCAAGAACCTGGGCGAAGGATCGGCATCGATCCTGCGAACGCTGACCGCTGACCTGGGCTTGCCCGGCGGGCGCACCGCGCTGTTCACCGGCAACACCGGCCCACACTCAGGCGGCATCCAGATCAACCTGGCCCCGCGATCCGAACGACAGGTCAGCGACATCGCCACCACCGACAAGCTGCGCGGCGTGCTGCGTGAAGGCGTGCCAGGCGTGCAGGCGTTCTTCTTCACCGGCGGCATCGTCAAGCGCATCCTAAACTTCGGCGCGCCGGCCCCCATCGACGTCGAGGTCCTGGGTTACGACTTGGAAGTGGGGGCGGACTATGCACGCAAGCTGCGCACGCGCATGCAGGGCTTGAAAGACAGCCGTGGTCGCCCAGTGCTGACCGACGTGCAGATCACGCGCGAAGAAAACTATCCTCAGCTGGACATCGTCGTCGATCGTCAGAAAGCTGGAGTCAGCGGCGTCAACGTCGAACAGGTCGCGCAGACCGTGCTGGCCAGCCTGTCGGGTAGCTCGCAGTTTTCGCCGGTTCGGTATCTCGATCAGACCACGGGCAACGAATACCCGATCAATGTGCGGCTCAGTGAATCGGGCCGCAGCGAGACGTCCGATCTGAACGACATCTATGTGCGCGGCAGCAGTGGCTCGACGGGACCGCTGGTGCCGCTGGGCAGCATCGCGCGGGTCGAAAGCAACGCCGGCCCCGTGCTGATTCCACGCAAGTACCTGCAGCGAATTGTCGATGTCACCGCCAACGTGGCCGGCACCAGCAGCCTGGGCGAAGCGGCGGCCGCCGTCGAAAAAGCCTTGGCCGATGCGCCGCCACCCGATGGCTTTTCGGTGCGGGTTGGCGGTCAAGCGGAAGCGCAGCAGCAGGCGTTTTCGGGTCTGACCTGGGCCGCGCTTCTGGCCGTGGTGCTGGTCTATATGGTGCTGGCATCGCAGTTCAAGTCGCTGTTGTCGCCGCTGATCATCTTGTGCAGCGTGCCCTTGGGCCTGGCCGGCGTGCTGCTGATGCTGTGGGGCACGGGCACCACGCTGTCGGTCAACAGCTTCATGGGCATCATCATGATGGTCGGCATCGTCGTGTCGAACGGCGTGCTGCTGGTCGACTACGCCAACGTGCTGCGCCGCCGCGGCCACGCGATCGAGCCCGCGACGGTTGAAGCCGGACGCACGCGCCTGCGACCCATCTTGATGACCACGGTCGCCACCATCGTTGGGCTTCTGCCGATGGCGCTGGGTATTGGCGAAGGCAGCGAGACCAACCTGCCCCTGGCGCGAGCCGTCATCGGTGGTCTGACGGTCTCGACGTTCTTCACGCTGTTTTTCATCCCGGCTCTGTACAGCCTGCTTGGTCGCTACAGCCACACGGGCAGCGACGACGACGACGACCTGAAGGCCGCCAGCCAAGAGATCTCGCAGCCCGTCGCCCATCGCTGACCGCCGGGCCTGTCGGCTCACTTGCCCTGCACCGAACAGCCCAGAAGTCCGCCCCGCTCGGCCACCGACCGCCACACCCGCCGCGGCCGCAGGCGCGATGGGTCCAGCCACGCACCGGCACTCGGGATGACCCGCGTCCGTGCAAACCAGCGAAACACCTGAAAAAAACTGTGCTATCCTCTGTTGTCCTTTTGCGTCTGGATCTTCCCAGCATCTGTGGGATAGCCTGGGCACACACAGCCATCTAGGAGCTCTGCTGGTCATGCCGAAGCAAGTCGTTCGCGTTGTCGCTGGCGTCGTGGAACGCGATGGTCGTTACCTGATCACGCAGCGTCGTGAGACGGCCGTCCTGCCCCTGCAGTGGGAGTTCCCCGGCGGCAAGGTCGAGCAAGGCGAAAAGGACGAAGACGCGCTGCAGCGCGAGCTGCGAGAGCGCCTGGACGCGGACTTCGTCATCGGTCGCAAGATCGGTGAAAAGCACCACACCTACGACGGCTACGAGGTCGTCCTGGCGCTGTACGCGGCCAGCCTGGTGCCCGGCGGCAAGATGATGCGCGCCAAGCGAGTCCGCGACTTCCGCTGGGTCGCGTCGTCGGAGTTTGGCCAGTACCAGTTCCCCGACGCCGATCAGCGGACCATGGATCAGCTGCTGGGCATCAAGCGCTAAGTGCGCTTACAGGCGCACGCGGACTTCGTACCGTCGATTCTGCGCCTGCTTGGCCGGGGTGTTGTCTGGCTTGACCAGCGGTTCCTCGGCGCCTTTGCCGACCGAGATAATCTCGCCAGCCGGCACGCCCTTTTCGATGAGCTGCTTGACCATGACGGCAGCCCGTCGAGCCGACAGTTCCTTGTTGTGTGCGGCGTTGCCTCGGGTGTCGGTGTGACCCGATACCTCGAACTTGAAGACCGAGATGCCGCCGCTGCTCAGCACTTTCTTGGCTTGCAAGATCGCGTTGGCCAGCTTCTGCGCCTTCCCGTCACAGCCGGGCTCTAGTTCGTCGCTGTCGCTTTTGAAGCTGCACTGGTTCTTGCGCGCTTCTTTGATCAGCTGATCGTTGACCTTTTTTTCCAGCGGCGCGGTCAGCTTCTTGCCCGCCGCGCCTTTGGTCGCCTCGACGGCTTTGTTGCCGACCTGCTTGGCGGCGTTCTGCACTTCGGGGTTGCTGGCCGCGCTTTTGACCGCATCCAGAAAGCCATCGGCACGCGCCGAGCCCAGTGCACAAACGCTGAGTCCGAAGAAAGCGATAGAGAGCAGACGCATGAGCTGTTCATTCCTCCCGTTGGTGGGTGCGAATGCACGGCGACCCTGTCGACCGTCTTGGCCGAAGGCCGGCCATCGCCCCGGTCCTATTGTGCCTGGTTTTCGCGGCAGACCGCCCTGGAAGTTGGGAGCCAAATCAGCGCCACTAGGACGCGATCGCAGCCACACTGCAAACGGTGGCAGCGACGCGGGCCTACACGACCGCAGAATCAAAAGCGCGTCCCCGCACGACATCATCGGGATCGCGCCAAGTGCCAAACAGCCGATCGATAAAGGGGAACAGGCCGGCGTAGTTGACGCCGCTGTGCGCTGCATCCAACGCATGGTGCGAGTAATGAAAGGCGGGCAGCGCGATGACGGTTTCCAGCCACGGACTGCGCAGCGCGACGTTGGCGTGCAGAAACGCCGTGTAGATACGCCGCAGCAAGACCAGCCAGCCCAGCGACGACAAGGAACAGCCCAGAAGCAGACCGGGCAGCGCCCCCAAAAGCGTATGCAGGCCCAGATCCAGCGGGTGTTGCCGCCACGCTTTCCAGAAGTCGATGTGGCGCGGCGCGTGATGCACAGCGTGAAAGCGCCACAGCCACGGCACCTGATGCAGCAAGCGATGCGCGAGGTAGCCCATAAGCTCTGCACCGAAGAAGCTGGCCAGCCAGCGAACCGCGGATGTCGACGGTGGTGGCAAGGGAAGTGCGCGGGTCAGCGCAGCAAGAATCGGCTCAAGGATCTGGCTTAGAAACAGCGCGCCCACCGCCAGGTAGCCCACATCGATCAGCCAGCTTCGCGGTGCCAAGCGGCCCGCGACCCGCGGCCACAGCAGCTCAAGCGGGACGCAGATCAGCGCCACCAGCGCGACGAAGGCCAGGGCCCGCAGCCCCAGCGTGACCAGCGCGGCCATGGCCTAATACGAATCCGACAGGCTGGTGGGCAGGAATAGCTCGCTGCTGAAGGCCGCGGCCAGCACCGCAAGCAGGCCGATCACCAGCCAGGAAAGCAGCAGCATGCGCCGCAGACGCGGGGACGGGATGGCGGCGACGAGGGCAGGGCTGGGCGATACATCCGCAGTGGTCGCGACAACCGAAAACATAGACAGGGGTTCGTGTTGGGTGTGCATACACGAACGATGGCGGACGAATCTGAACAGCAGGTGCCGCGGGCAAGGAAAGTCCGCGGCAGGGCTGTGCAGAACTTGTGCAAGCGCGGCAGCAGAGATGACAGAGATGAAAGCGATGACAGCGATGACAGCGATGACAGCGATGACAGCGATGACAGCGATGACAGCGGCGGCGACAGGGGCGACCGTTACAGCACTGCGTCGAAGGGATAGGGGCGACCGATGTAGCAGTCGTCGGCGATTGACTTCATCAGCTCGTCGTCGTTTTGTGAAAAGCGCGCCAGGGTCTCGGTGATGCGCGTGCTGGCCCGCGAGCAGAAGCCGATGCACAGACGCAGCTCACGCTCGGCCCGATCGAGCTCGCCGCCGGCTTCGGGCATGGCGTGATCCCCGCGCGAGTCCTTGTGATACAGCGCCGCCGACGCGCGCGAGACCGCCGCACACATCGCATACAGGTCGATGGCAACATTGGCGACCCGTCGCTGCACGTACTGCATTTCAGAAATGAAGCGACCGTGGCGACGCAGCACGCGATCGACCTCGCGCGACAGTGCTTCGATGGTGTCTTCGATGACGACGGCTTCTCGCTTCAAGCGCGGATGGTGACGAGCCAAGATGGCGCGTCCATACGCCGCCGTGCGCACCTTGTCGACCAGCGTTTCGACCACCAGCCCGTAGCCGCGCAGCGGAAACTTGATGGCATCGGCCAAGCGCGCCAG
>JAYRFD010001214.1:0-2365 GCA_041908565.1 Polyangia bacterium
GGTGTGGATCATGAGCGCCTGCGGGGCGGCTCCGGTGACGGTTGCCGAGGATCAAGACGCTGCCGACCGATCGCAGCCAGCCAGCCTGTGGGTCGGCGCGGGACCGGCGCAGATCGTGGTTGCGACATCGGCGCAGGTCCGCGATCTGTGCGCGGGCGAGGTCTTTGCCACCTACTGCAGTGCGGCCGATCGAGCGACTGCCGTGGATGCGTGTCGACGTCGGCTGCCTTCTGATCTTCGCGTGCGCTGTGCGCTTTCTGGCTGTCTTTCGGACTACACCGCGGTGCGCGATCGCTGCGTCGCCGGACCGGCCTATCCAACGGCCGCTAGCTGCGATGATCCGGTGCCTGATGACTGCGCGTTTTATCGTCGCTGTCTGGAAGCCGCGCAGCCCTGCGGCCCATCGGGCTATGCCCTGGGCTTTGGCGAGCGGCTGTGCTTTGCCTTCATCGCGCGTCGCGGCGAGTTTTCCGCGGCCGGGCAGGCCTGGCTGCGCGGTGTCCGAGCCTGTCTGCAGCGGGCGCTTTTGCCCGCCTTGCACGCTCCGGCGCTGGCGTGCCGATCGCTGGGCGACACCGCGTACGCGACGCACGCCGGCTGCTACACGGCGAAGGAAAACTCGATCTGCGCGCTGCCCTCGACCGACTTCTTGGCGTTGGCCAACGTGCTGTCCGTAGACCTGCTGGATCCGCGCGCCATTCGCCAAATGGCCGAGGTTGCAAACCACTGCCTGCGCCACAGCCTGCGTCCTGACGCCGACTCCGCCGAAGCACAGCGTGCGACGTTCTATCGTGCGTTCGCCGCCGCTGCCACAGATGGCCCGTCTCTGCGCCGCTTTGTCGAAGATCGGCTGGCCGATCCCGCTTTTCGATGACGAATCACCCGACGGACTTCCGCCCCGACCGTCCACCCGACCGTCCAATCGATGCCCTGTTTCCGGCGAACGCCACGGGCGGGCCGCCCCTCGAAAACGGATCCTCCGCGAGCGGTGTTTTGCATTAGAGTCGTGCGGACATGTCGTGGTGGTCGCGCAAGAACAAAGCTACAGAGCTGAGCTCAGAGAAGCGGTCGGTGCCGAGCGGGCTCTTTCAGATGTGCGAGGGCTGCGGCGGCACCATCGATTCGCAGCACATCGAAGCCGCATTCATGTGCTGTCCGCAGTGTGGGCATCACTTCACCATGCCCACCGAAGATCGGCTGCGCCTGCTTCTGGACGACGGCACCGCCGTTGAACAGGACACCGACCTTACGCCCGTTGACCCGCTGGGGTTTCGCGACAGCAAGACTTATGCAGATCGGCTGACCGCGCTGAAGAAGAAGACCGGCCAAAGCGATGCCTTCCGCAGCTTCTTGGGGCACATCGATGGCGTCGCGGTTTCGTTCGGCGTGTTCCAGTTCGAATTCATGGGCGGGTCCATGGGTTCCGTGGTCGGCGAAAAGATCGCGCGCCTGTACGAACGGGCCCTTGCCAACCGCTGTCCCGCCGTCGTGCTGTCGGCCAGCGGCGGAGCCCGCATGCAAGAAGGCATCCTGTCGCTGATGCAGATGGCCAAGACCAGCGCGGCGCTGGGCCGTCTGCGATCGGCGGGTCTGCCCTACGTTTCGGTGCTGCTGAACCCGACGACCGGCGGTGTGGCGGCATCGTTCGCCATGCTGGGCGACATCATCATTGCCGAGCCAGGAGCGATGGTTGGCTTCGCCGGTCCGCGCGTCATCGAACAGACCATTCGGCAGAAGCTGCCGCCGGGCTTTCAGCGCGCCGAATTTCTGCTTTCGCACGGCATGATCGACGCCATCGTGCCGCGAGCCGATCTGAAGTCCTGGCTGGCCCAGACGCTGCGCCTGTTGCAGCGGCTGCCGGCGCCGCCTGCGCCGGCCGCGTCGCGTAGCGCGTCGTTTCCGGCGCTGCCCAAAGTCCCGTCGACGTAGTGCATCGCGCCTGCGGCCGACGCTGCGATCGCATCGTTTAGGGGAGACCTTTCCAGGTCCCCCTCATCCAGCCAAGCTGGATGAGCCTCCCCCCCTCGCTGTCGGAAAAACTTCAAACGATCGATTGACCCACGCCATGGACTACGCCGCCGGCCTGCAGTACCTGTCGCAGCTTCGACGCTTGGGCATCGTGCCTGGCACCGATCGCTTGGCCGACGTGCTGCATCGTCTGGGCAGTCCGCAGGCGCAGGTTCCCGCCATTCACATCGCGGGGACCAACGGCAAAGGATCGACGGCGGCGTTTGCGGCCCACCTGCTGGTGGCAGCGGCGCAGAAGCAGGCGCGCCAGACGGGCAGCAGCCCGGCTCGCATCGGCCTGTACACGTCGCCGCATCTGTGTCGCGTGCGCGAACGCATCCGCATCGGCCCATCCCCA
>JAYRFD010001215.1:0-2818 GCA_041908565.1 Polyangia bacterium
CGCCTGTGGACGCTGCTCTGCCGGCAGATCCAGGGAGGCCTGCCGACGCGCCATGATTGTGAAATAGATCGAGCAGCCTTCGATATACGCGTGGCTGAAGTGCGCCATGATCAAGGCGTGCGGCGACACCGCGGCCCGCACCGCGCGGTACAGCGGCATCAGCCGGTCCCAGGTCGTCGCCACCTCGATGGTGTCGGAAAACGCCCCGGCCCGAAACACGCGCGACATCTTGAAGCTGACGTTGTAGCGATGGGCCAGCCAGCGATTGCCGGGCTCTGGCCCCAGGTCGCGCCCACCGCAGTGCGCTAGGACCTCGCGGGCGCAGGCGTCTTCCTTCTGTACGATCCGCTCGTCGCCTTCAAAGCCGACGATCAGCATGCACTCTGCCCCCAGGCTGTTTAGTGCCCGGTCGATGGTGCGCGCGATGGTGCCGGGATCGCCCAGGGCCGTGCGCAGCAGCCACTGTTCCAGGCGACCACGCAGCCGATCCGCATCGGGGCGCAAGAAGCGCAGAAGCTCTTCGATGTCGAAGCCACCGCCGCCAGCCTGACCACCGGCCCCTGCCCCACTCTTGCCCAGAAGCGCGTTCACGACATCGCCCAGGCGTGCCAAGCGCGGCGAGATGCCGGCCTCGCGGCCATGCGATGCCCCGCGACCGGATCCGGCAATCAGCGTGTCGACTTCGTCGTACAGGCGCACGACCGCCGGACGCAGGCCGTGCTGCATCATCTGGCGAATGCCGTGGCAGCCCGCTTCGACCGAAGCGAAGGCAAAGCCGCGTAGGCGACGGGCAGCCGGCTTGGGCCGCACGGTCAGGGTCGCGCTGGTCAGGATGCCCAGCGCCCCTTCGCTGCCGACAAAGCACTGCAGCAGGTCCGGCCCGCCGCGGTCGCCGTTGTCGACGTGCAGGATCTCGCCCTGGCCGCTGACCACGACCAGGCTGCGCACCATGTCTTCGATCTTTCCGTACTTGCTGGACATCTGGCCGGCGCCACGCGTCGCCACCCAGCCGCCCACCGTCGAGCACATGATCGACGATGGAAAGTGCCCCAGCGTCAAGCCAGCCCGCGATAGCTGTTCTTCCAGGTGCCAGCCCAGCACACCGGGATCGCAGGTGACCGTGCCTGCCGCGCGATCGATGTGGGTCGCGCGCATGCCCTTCATGTCCAGCACCAGCGAACCTGCGGGACCAACGGCACCACCGCCCACACCCGAGCCCGCACCGTAGGGCACCAGGGGCACACCGTGGCGCTGGCAGATCCGAACGACCTCCGCCACCTGCGCCGTGGAGTCCGGCCAGACCACCACCTGCGGGTACTTGGGCAGGGGCTGGCCAGCGGCCACGTTCAAGGTGGTGCGCGGCCACAGATCGCGCGCATAGACCTCGCGGTCCTCGTCGGCGATCGACACTCGGGCCGGTCCCAGATCCGTCAGAAGATCCGCCAGAAGCTCGGGCCGGAAAGACCGATCGCCGGTCGCAGACGGATGACCTTCCCGTCGCGCGCCGACCGCGCTCTGACCGTCTTCTGTCGATTCCGCTTCGTTGAAGTGCGGCGAATGGGTCATGCGAGTCACGTCTGCACCCTATCACAGCCCGTCGCGCCCTCGCCCGACAAGGCAGCGACCCCACTGCGCAGGGGCCACAAGACGAAGGTTGCCGCCAAGTGGGTCCACGATTGCGCCCGCGATCGGGCCCGCAATTGGGTTCCGAATCGACCCGGGATCCGGTGCGAAGCCGCCGCGATCCGGTGCGGGATCGCTCGCTTCCGTCTGCGACGGAGCGCTGGGACTTGGGGCCCCAGTTTGAGGCGACACTCCCACCAATTGACGACGGAAAAGCGCCGCGATACCTCCCCAGTTGCAGCAGCTATCCACGTGGAAGCTGACTTCGCAGAGCACGCCCCACAACACGCAGCACCTCAGCAAAGGAGCCCCCATGACCTTGACTCGCACGCTGACCTGGTTGTCCACCTTCGCCATCGCGGCCCTGATGGGTTGCGGCTCGCCGACCAGCGAGACCAACGACACCGCAGAGACCGCCGACAGCCAGAACGCCATCATCGGCGGCACAGTGCACACGGGCGACCCCTCGATCGTCGCGCTGTACGCCAAAGAACCCGACAAGATGGCCGGCAGTCTGTGCACGGCCACTGTGATCTCGCCGACCGTGGTGCTGACGGCGGCCCACTGCGTTCACCCGGATCTGGTCGGCGCCAAGGCCGAATTCAGCGTCCTGACGGCGCCCGATCTGACCGACAAGACCAAGCCCAGCCCGCGCCTGAAAGTGAAAGAGGTCCACTGGGATCCGATGTTCAGCCGCGCCACAATTCTTGACGGTCACGACATCGCCGTGGCGATCTTGGAGTCGCCGACCACGCTGACCCCGATCCCCTGGAACAAGGACGCGCTGGCGACCGACCTCAAGGGCAAGAACGTGCGCCTGGTCGGCTATGGACTCAACGACAGCCTCAACCAGAAGGGCGCTGGCGTGAAGCGTCAACTCAGCATCAAGCTGAACAACTTCGACGACAAGTTCGTCAAGACCGGCTCGCTGATCCCGTGGAAGGGCATCTGCCAGGGTGACTCGGGCGGCCCCGTGCTGGCCAACATCGGCGGCAAAGAGACGGTCATCGGCGTGAACTCGTTCGGCATCATCCTGTGCTTGGCCGAATCGAACAGCACGCGCGTCGACACCTATCGCGCGTTTGTCGAAAAGTACCTGTAGTCCGCCCGCCCCTGGCCGCCCCTGCCCGCCCCTGGCCATCTGATAATCGGCCCTGGGGCCGGGCGTCCCCCGGGCTCGGCCCTGCCCTGCCGC
>JAYRFD010001216.1:0-7698 GCA_041908565.1 Polyangia bacterium
CGGGCGTCGGCATCCCAGTTCAGCGTCATGCGATCGATGCTGGCCCCGCGCGTGTTCTGGCTGATCAGATCCAGGCACGAGATCTCGACCACCCATTCCGGGCGCACCATCTGATACGCGACGTGGCTGTCGGCCGGCTCGCGATAGTCGCTGTCGACGACGCGGTCTTTCAGATCGCTCAGCAGAGACCGGCGCTCTTCATCCGAAAAGCCGGTGCCGACGTGCCCCAAGATGTGCAAGCTGCCGTCGGGCCGCATCAAAGCCAGCAGCAGATCGTGCAGCATGCCCTTGCGGCTGGCATCACCGGCCTGGCCAGCTTCGCTAAAGCCGATGACGACGGCGTCGATGCTGTGCCGCGGCTTGACCTTGAAGCGACCTGCACTGTCGCTGCGCAGCACCAAGCCTTCGCTGCCTTGTTCGGTGACGATGCGCGCGAAGTGGCTGTCGATCTCTTCCGCGCTCTTGACGACCACCGTTTGGATGGCGCGTACGCGTTCGCCTTTTTCGAACCAGCCGTGCAGACGGGACACGACATCGGCGTAGCGGGCCGGCGGGGCAGCTCCGTCGAGATCCAGCAGATCGAAGGCGACAAACTGCAGGTGATCGAGGTCTTGTTGTCCGCTGGGCTGACGCGCGGCGCGGCTGACGTCGTGAACACGCTCGCGCGAAGTGGTGGGGCCTTGGAAGATCAGCTCTCCGGTGACAAGGGCGCTTTTGACGCCGCGTTCACGCAGGCGGCGGGCGGCTTCGACGATCCACGGCAGGCCGATGCGCACGGTGCCACCGGGGTTTACGCTGCAGGCCTCGCCATCGCGATAGACAAGCACGGTGAATTCACCGTCGAACTTTCGCGACAGCAGGTATTCACCGGCGGGCAGGTGGCTGCGTAGCTCGCGCGCGTCGATCGGCTGCATGCGCGCCGACACCATGCGGCGATAGTCCTGCGCCCGCAGCCAGGGATCGACATCGCGCAAGGCGCTGCCATGGGCGACGCCGTAGCTACCGAGCTTCCATTCAACGCGAGCCGGATCGACAAAGGCTGGGCAGGCCGCTTTCGACGAGGGAGACAACGGGTACACGGGGGCCATGCCACGCTCCTACTTGCCGGCGGCGTCGGCCGCGGCGGGGGTCTTGAGTTCCAGGTTCGACAGGTGCAAAAGCAGGCAGTAGCTGTCGCCGCGCGTGCGGCCTTCCAAGAAGCCGCGGTACGGCGTGCCGCCGCGGTGGAAGATCAGCGGCTGGTTGGCCTTGGCTCCGCCACCGACCAGAAGCAGGCTGTCTTTCAGCTCTAGCTCGCGAGCCATTTCGAACAGAAAGTCGTACGTCAGGCCGTTGATGTGGACGACCTGCAATTTCGCGGCGAAGACGAAGCGGTTCCACACCTCGGACTTTTTCAGCAGCTTGCCGGACCAGCGCAGCGGCGTCTCGCCTGCGACGTTGGGCTCGGCCACTTGGGCGGGCCGCCGTTCTTTCAGGCTGCCGTCGGCGCTGTGCACCAGATCCCACTCGGCGATGGCAGTGACCATGCGTGAATCGGGATCGATGTACACGCGGGACGTGTCGCGCAGAAACGCGCCGGTGCGCTCGATGTCGACTTCGGGATCGCCGCTGACCAGCGCTTCACCCAGGCGCACCGCGGCATCGGCCCCGCCCAGCTTGGCCCGCAGCGCCGCCAGATCGCAGTCGACCGGAGCCGAAAGGACGCGCGTGTTATGGGCCTGTCGCCCGGCCTTGTCGACCCAGCGCAAGCGCAGCGCCGACGCGATGTGCCGCGTCGCCACCATGGCATCGCGACCCTTGCTGTTCGATAGATGAATGCTTCCCATCGGCGCCTCCTACATCATCGCGAAGTCCATGTCGTCGCTGTCTTCGTCGGCTTCGGGGACGCTGTCCTCCTCGGCCGATTCGACCTGCGCGAGCGACACGAACTGGAACTGGGTGGGCTTGCCCAACAGCAGAAACGGCGCGCCGTCGGCATTGACCAAAAGGAAGCCGACGTCAGGATCCAAGCCGCCGCGATAGCTAAAGGGGAAGGTGTAGACGAAGCCCTGCCGAAGCTCTTGCAGAAGCTCGGTGGCGCCCATCGGCGGCGTCAGGGCGTAGACCGACTTGATGTTGTGGCTTAAAAGGTCGTCGATCGTGGCGCGTGCGTGCAGCGCGATCGGCGCATCAAAGGACGACGGCACGCGGCTGACTGGCTCGCCGGTGTCGCGCACGGGTGCAAGATCGCCGCGCGCGGCGTACTTGCCGTCGGCATCCAGCATCATCAGGCTGCTGCCGCCCCGACCCACCAGCGTCCGTCCGTCGCTGGCCAAGATCGCTAGCTCGCACGGGCGTCCTTTGCCGTCGAGCACTTCGGTGTCAACGAAGCCATACAGCCGCTTGCGATCGATTTTTTCCAGCCCGAAGGCCAGCTCGTTCTTGCCATGCCGGAAGCTGAGCGCCCGCGCCATTCGCGATTCCTTCCCTCGGCCGGACCCTATAGAGGCCGAAGTTTATGTTTTCGGAATCACGAATTTTATTACGAATGAAAGGAGCAGAGAAGCCCCAATCGTGCGGGGGAGGCGGGGACCCAAGACCGGTCGTGATCAGGCTGTGCGACGGAAACGCGACGCGAAGACGCGGCTGCGCGCGCGACCGACAAGGTGGCAGCGCGGCCCAAGCAGGTAAGAACTGAAAGCGAAGCGGGGGAAGGAAGCGAAGAAACGAGGGAAGACGAGGCGAGGAAGACGAGGCAAGAGGCGGAAGCGGGCGCCCTCTGGCAGCGCCCTTAGTACATGACGCGCAGACCCAGCTGAGCGCGCAGTGGCGCCTGACGCGCCGTCACCTGACCAAAGGTCGCCAGGTCGCGGTTCACGACACCGGTCGGCGTATCCAGGTTGAAGACGTTGAAGAGGTCGGCGATCAGCTGGACATGCACCTTGTCGGTGAACAGGCTGGCCACGTCGTAGGTCACGCGGGCATCCACCACCAGCAGCGACGGCACACGGAATTCCGCGATGCGCGTCAGATCGTTGTACGACGAAGCGCTGTTGGGATCGTTGCCTGGCTCAGTACCCGTCGGCGATCGCAGATAGGTGTAGCTGCCGTCGAGCGAGTTGAAGAAGCGCTTCGTGCGTGGCGTACCGCTTTGGTAGTTCATGAAGGCGCCGATCGTCAGGCCCTTGTACGCGTACGACGCGCGAATCTTGAGCTGATGGCGTCGGTCTTCCGGCAGGAAGCCGTCATAGAACTGGAACAGGCGCGGGTTGTAGAACTGCGACAGGGTCTGCGAGCCGCTGATCTGCGCGAACTGCTCGGCGCCGGGACCGTACAGCCACGACAGCGTGTAGATGACCGCGAAGTCCCATTCCTGGCGCGGGCGCGCTTCGAAGATGAAGTCGAGGCCCTGGTAGACGCGCCAGTTCTGGTCGAAGGTCGAGTACAGGAAGATCTGCTGCGGCTGGCCGTTGGCGTAGCGCACGACGCGCTGCCCCGACGGATCCCAGATCTGGTTGATCTCTTGGCTGTCCCAGATGTTGCCGACGCGCTTGTACGTGTAGTCGACGCCGACCACTGAGTTCTGGAAGGCCTCGCGCCGGAACGACAGCGTGATTTCATCGGTGTGCGGCGGCGTGCCGTCGGGCCGCAGGGCATAGCCACCGGGTCCGCCCGATTCGTACAGCTTGTCCCAGCCGCCCTTGCCCATGTTGACTTCGGGGTTGAACTGGTACGTCGTCGCGACCGAGGTCACGTCGGCATACGCAGCGGCCAAAAGCGACAACACTTCGTTCGATCGACCGTAGTACGCCGTGAAGATCGTCTTCTGATCTTGTGTCAGGTCGAACACCAAGCCCAAGCGAGGCCCGAAGCCCCACAGGTTCGACACGACTTCGCCCAGGCTGTTGGTGGTGCGACCGTAGTCGAAGCGCAGACCGGGGTTGATGCGCAGCCAGCTATTGACCTTCCAGCGGTCCTGCGCAAAGAAGCCGATCGAAAATCCGTTCTGGACGTTGGTGTACGCGTCCTGCGTCGTCTTCTGGTAACAGCCGTCGGTCCGCCCCGGCATGCCGGCTGGCGTCGGGATGTTGCCGTCGGCTTCGCAGATGCCGCTTTCCAGCGGGCCGCCGCCGTTGTCGGCGTACGTCGTGCCGCCGGGCAGGCGGAAGTCACCGGTGTGACGGATGTAGCGGCCTTGGAAGCCGAACTTGGCTTCGTGCTTGCCGAAGCGACCAGCGTTGCCGCGGATCGAGATCGACGGATCGAACTGGAACGTATAGCGCTTGTCGAAGAAGATCGAGCCGCCCTGATACCAGGTCGTGCCGTCGGTGTTGTTGACGTGCTGCGGACGCTCGGCCACCCATTCATCGTTGGCAGGCGAGAAGCGACCCGTGCCCTTGTACGCCGAGTTGTCGATCGAGCCGAAGTAGCCCTGGGGCCCCGTGTCGATCGTGTTCAGCTGGAAGCCCGTCTGGATCTTGGTGTTGATCTTCTCGCTGGCGAAGTAATCCCAGGTCAAGATCGTGAACGCGCCGCCCTGCGCCTGGTAGTCCTCGGCCACGCCCAGGTGGAAGTTATCCTGGTTGGTGTTGCCAATGGTCGCCGGGTCGGCCGACACCGCCAGCGTCAAGCGATGCTTGGGCGACGGTGCGATCGCAGTCTTGAAGCGGATGTAGTGACCGCGGAACTGGCGCGTCGGGTGCTGCAGGTTGATCGGCGGGCCGATGTTGATCGACGAATCGGTGTGCTGGTACTGGTACGAGAAGTGGAACCACCACTTGTCTTTGATGATGGGGCCACCGATGTTGATGTTCGCCTGGTACTGCTCGTTCGGTGACTTCTTGAGGACCGCAAACGGTCGCGACCCGTCATAGAACTGCGCCCCGAACTGGCTGCCGGCCGACAGCGACTGGTGGTTGATGTACAGCGACGAGTCGATGTGCCACTCGTTCGAGCCGGCGCTGGTCACCAGGTTGATCAAGCCACCCAGCGAGTTGTATTCCGCTTCGGTGCCGCCGGTCAGAACTTCGACCGATTCGATCGAGTCGAAGTTGATGTTGGCCGAAAACGTATTGGTCACCGGGTCGGTGATGTCCAAGCCATCGACCATGTAGCGGTTGTGGGCGTTCATGGCGCCCTTGATGTTGGGGTTGCCGCCCCCGGTGACGCCGGCGACCTGCTGCGCGATGTTCTGATAGCTGCGCTGCGTCGCGACACGCGCCTGCTGATCGGCGCTTAGAACCGTGCCGGTCTGCGTCGAGTCCGGCTTGGTCATCTTGCGCTCTTCGTAGATGACCTTCAGCTCTTGCTTCGCCTCTTCAGCGGTCCAGGCGATGTTCAGCGGGAAGGTCTCGCCCTGGCGGACGACCACCTTGCGGCGCAGCGGCTTGACCTGCAGGCCCTCGATCGTCAGCTCGACTTCATAAGGGCCAGGCGGCAGCGCGATGAATTCGTAGCTGCCGTCATCCGAGGTCGCGATGGTCCGTGCACCACCGATCAGGTTCTTGCCGGTCAAGCGCACGCGCACGCCGGGCATCGGCAGGCTGCTTTGCTTGTCGGTCACCACACCGGAGATACGACCGTCTTGTTCACCGACGGCGTATGCGGCAGGCGGCGTCAGCATGACGCCCAGCGCGGGCAGCGAGACCAGCGCTACTTTTGCAAGCCCACGTCGGAGCTGCTTCCACTGCTTTTGCTTCTTCATCGTTGGCTTCTTTGACTTCATAGCGAGGCACCAAAGCTCTGGGTGGAAGTGGAAGAGGGTTTAGCTCGGAGGAGCCTGCAGGCAGTACGTGAACTTGCCCGTGTCCTTCGGGTTCTGGACGTCAGAGGCCTTCTTTTCCAGCTTGTCCGGATCGTTCACGTCGACCGGATCGAAGGTCCAGATGCGACAGATCGGCGAATAGCCGGCCTCGCCGCGACGGAATTCCATGACGTCTGGACCGACGCCCGGACCCGGCACGGCGTCTTCTTCAAACTTCTTGGTCTCGGGATTCCAGAACAGGGCCGACGTCGGCACGTACAGGTTCTGGGTGGCGACGCGCAGCTTGCCCATGGGGTTTATGACCTGCAGCGGGATGTTGCCGCCGTCCAGGTACGCAAGCAGGTACTGCTTGAACCAGCCCCAGCGCTGCGGACCCATGCCGTCCTTGTGGAACTGCTTGCAGATCGCGTCGGTCTCGGGCCCGCACTCTTCGGGGGCCCCATTGCCAGCGCCGACCGGCAGCGGCGTCGTCACCTCGGCCGCGGGATCGATGATGGCAAAGGCGCGGAAGCGACCGTTGGGCTTGCCCGTCGGCAGCGCATCGACCACACCCTCGGGCGGAGGGATCAGATCCAGGCTGACATCGCTGCGCTTGACCAGCGTCGCTTCGCTTTTGATGTCTTGGCAGGGGTTGCCGTTCGACCGCACTTCCACTTCGCTGACGATCGGCACATACGTCGTGCTGCCCGGCGTCGTGGAATCGATGGGCAGCGCGGTGAAGATGTTGCCCTGCCGGTCGTAGCGCACGGCATCGCGCTGCTGATCGAAGACGTAGCCATCGGGCTTCATGCACTTCGCCGAGTCCGGCGCCGTCTCGGTCGCGCTGGGATCGAAGACATAGCCCGAAGGTGGCTTCAGCGAATTCAGATCCAGCGGATCGCTGGCCTTGGCTTGCCGACCGTTGAAGGCCAGCGGGAAGTACAGCACGTCCTTGCCGTTGGCATACGCCTTGGCAAATTCGAACCGGCCCATGCCCGGCATCTTGCCGGAGCCCCCTTTGCCAAGGTACGGCGTCGCGAACTTCAGCGGATCGACAGCCCCCGCGTTGTATTCGCCCGACCTGCGTTCGTACGGCGAACAGCCGAGCGACAGGCTCAGCGCCACGCCGACAGACAGGCTTGGCACCGCGCCAGCGAACACGCTGGAAAGGGTCAGTTTGGTTCGTTTGCTACCAGGGAAACGTGCGGTCTTGGACGATGGGCCCATAGGTGAAGACTCCAGGCGACTTCTTGACCAAGAAGAGGGTCGGTCCTTCTTGAAGGGCGCCACGATAGTGCGGTGAGCGCGCGCGGAGCAACGGTTTTTTTGCCGGGTCTTTTGTCGCGTTTGGGATGCAGCGTCACAGGCAAAACGTGGCGCGCTTGCTTGCGATGCCGTCGATGTGATAGGCAAGTGCCTTCATTTCGATGGATAGGCCAATCGACACGCAGATAGGTCGATAGGCAGACAGGTACAGGTGAGATCGCAAGATGTCTGGTCATAATCGCTGGTCCAAAATCAAGCACCAGAAGGCCGCTTCGGACGCCAAGAAGTCCAAGGGCTGGACGAAGCTCATCAAAGAAGTCACCGTCGCTGCGCGCGGCGGTGGCGATCCCAATGGCAATCCGCGTCTGCGCAACGCCATGGACAAGGCGCGCGACTCCAATATCCCCAACGACACCATCGATCGCGCGATCAAAAAGGGCACGGGCGAGCTGGGCGGCGAAGCCATGGAAGAGCTCGTCTACCAGGCCTACGGTCCGGGCGGCGTCGCCATCATCATCGAATTGGCGACCGATAACCGCAACCGCACCGCCGGTGAGCTGCGCAAGATCTTGGAACGCGGCAACGCCAAGATCGACTCGTCGGGATCGGTTCTGCACAAGTTCAAGCGACGTGGGCAGATGATCTTTGAAGCCTCGCAGGCCAGCGAAGATGCGATCACCGAAGTCGCGCTGGACCTGGGCGCCGACGAC
>JAYRFD010001217.1:0-1724 GCA_041908565.1 Polyangia bacterium
CTGGCTGCAGGCGCACGCATAAGGGCGGCGGGCGCCGCAGAGCAGCAGCCCAGCCGACCCATCGCGTTGCAGCGCGAAGCTTACAGCTTGCTCAGGGTGTAGCGGCGGTCGCGCTGGCGGAAGGACTTGATGCTGCCTTCCAGGACGCGGATCAGGCGCTCGCGCTGTTCGTCGTTGTCGATGGCAAAGCCGGATCGCATTTCCTTCAGCTTGCCGCGGTCGGCGTCCAGCACGATGTAGTTGTCGGGGTCGGAATTGATCGCCAGGTTCGAGTTGCCGGTGGCAAACACGATCTGCCGGCGGTCCTTTAGCTGCTTGACCAAGGGCACCAGATAGCCGGCGATGTCTTCGTTGTCGAAGTGATCGCCGGGCTCGTCGATGATCAGCGGGCCGCTTTTGCCGGTGACCAGGATGATGCTGACGATGACCATGCGGCGCAGGCTGCGGCTTAAGTCAGGGAAGGCGACCAGGGTGGGCTTGCCGCCGCGCCAGTTGGTGTTCAGGGCCAGGTCGTAACAGGCGGTCTTCTTGCCGTCTTTGCCGGGCTGGCTGCCCAGGCTTGCGACCAGAAGCGGGCTGGGTTCGTCGTCCAGGAACGTGTCCAGCGCGAACTCTTCATTCAGCTTGGCCAGGTTTTCTTTGTTGGGCGGACCGAAGAACTTTTCCAAGAAGCGCTGCAGGGCGCTGGCGTCTTCCAGAAGCGACTGCACACCGCCTTCGTGATAGAACTTCGGGCGCAGACCGGCCAGGTCCGGGCTGTCGATGGGGACGGTCTCGGCGGTGTAGGTGCCGTTGCTTTCGCGGATGCGGACGACCTGGCTTTCTTGGCTGGTGCGCGAAAAGCAGTACAGGCGCGAGCCGTCTTCGGTGCGGTGCTCGACGAACAGCTGAACATCGCCTTCCAGCGGCACGTCGGCGTTTACGGCCTGTTCCAGCAGACGGAAGATCTGCGACTTGCCGCTTTCCTTGCGCCCGACGATGCAGTTCAGGTGGCGGTTGAAGTGGATGATCTGGGTGCCCAGAAATGGGCTCTGAAGCTGCGCGCCGTACAGGTACAGGCCGGTGTCGCTGCCTTCGTGCAAGTCGGACAGACGCAGGCGCGATGACGGGACCTGAATGGCGGAAAGCAGACCGGCGTAGGACGGCGCCGACATCTTGACGAAGGTGAAGCGCTTGCCGATGGTCTCCAGATCATGCGCGTCGGATCCTTGGAAATAGGCCAAGGGATCCAGGTCGGCCTGCTTGCGCAGCGTGTCGAAGTAGCGAGACAGCGGCTCTTTCTGCGTCTTGTCTTTGCTGGACAGCTTGGCGGGATCGACCACTTCGACACCGCGCAGGGCAGGGTCGGTGATGACATCGCGCATGGCGCCGCCCGTCAGATCAAACAGCTTCAGCAGGGCCTGATCGCTGCCGTCGATGTGCGCGATGATTGGCGAGCCACCCTTGCTGCGGATCAAGCGCAGGGTGTCGGCGACGCTGGCCCGCCCGACCTTGGGGTTGCTGCCGAAGTCTTCGACGGGGATGCCGACCTCGGTCAAAAGATCGCAGATCTGAAAGTGGATGCGGCGCTTGGGCTTGCTGGGCGGGAAGATGGCCAGGATGTGGACGCCCTGGGTGCTGATCTCGGTGCCGGGCAGGATGACGATGGGCTTCTGACCGGGCAGGGCGGATCGCCGTTCGGCTTCGTCCGAGATCAGCTCGTACCAAGTGGGGGCGGCCAGATC
>JAYRFD010001218.1:0-3369 GCA_041908565.1 Polyangia bacterium
CGAGGCCCTGGCCGACGTCAACCGCGACTATCGCACCGCCTATCGCATGGCGGCGTGGCCGACCTGGGCGCTGTGGCCGATGGTCGCGCTGCACGATCAAGCGGTGCGTCGCGATCCGCAGCGTGCGTTTGACGCCGTGCTGGCGCAGGCATCGCCCGATGATCAGGCCGTGCTATCGGATGCTCGCGTCGCTGCGCAGATCCAAGGCTACCGTCGCGAAGCCAGCCGTCAGGGCGTGCGCGGTCTGGTGCGCGAAGCGCAGATCCTGGTCGCCCCCTGGGGCTTTCGTCTGCAGGACATCCGCCCCGAAGTGCACCTGTGGTACTGGGACGGCGACCGCATCGTCCCGCCGCAGATGGGCCGCTATCTGCAAGCCCGCATCCCACGCACCGTCCCGCACTTTTTCCCCGGCGGCGGCCACTTTTCGCTGTTCAGCCACTGGTCGCAAATCCTGACCGCCCTGTGTCAATAATTGAATCGTTATTTATATTTATGATAATAAATAAACAACGATCAAATCGGACGATAATAGCATATTCAGATACTGCATTACTGCACTAATACGCAACTACCGCTGATACGCGGCGCGGTTGCCGGCCGTCAGGTTGGCGACGCTCAGCGACTTTTCGCCGCGCACATAGACATCGAAGCGGCCGCCCAGACGCTGGCTGGTGTACAGCTCGTTCGGGCGGGCGGGGAATGACACCATCACAGCGTCGCTCTGTCGGTTGTATTCATAAACCCATTCACGCGGGTAGGTCTGGTCTTCGATTTGAACAAGGACGCGGATGCGCTTGGCCTGCGGGTACTTGGCGGCGGCATCGGCCAGCGCCTTGGCCACTTCCTCGGTTCGCCACTGCCCGTCCACCAAGTGCGGCGAGCTTTCGATGACGATGCCCTTTTTGCCGCGCACGGTCAGTCGAGCTGGCACCTGGCCGTAGTTGACTTCGACGACATCAGGCTGTTCAGAGACCTTGGGCGCTGCGAAGCGACGCTCGACCGCCTGTTCAATTGCGGCCAGCCACTTCGGATCTTTTTGCGCCGCGGCATAGGCCGATCGCAGGGCATGCAGGAACTGACCCCGCTTGGGTTCGTCGGCGGGAACATCGCTGACCCCCCAGTTGAAAAGCTGTTCGCGGATCAGCGGATCCACAAGCTCGCGCGCGGTGACCGCGTACTCCAGCGAGCCGCGATAGCTGCCCTCAGCCGTCACGGCAAGCTCGCGCAGCTTGGCCAGCGTCGCGTCCGAGACCGTGCTCACACTCGTTCCTCCGCTAGCGCCTTGGCCCCCGCCGGCTGTGGTGTCGTTGTTGGTGGGACTTGTCGCATCGTCAGTGCCAGGTTCCCCCGGCTTGCCGCGCATCGCCCGGACGACGAACAGCGCCACAAGTCCTGCCCCCAATCCCAGTGCGACTCGACGGGACGAGCTGCCATTTTCCGGTCGCGACATCCGCTTCATCCTCCACTCTTCGCATCATACAGCTGCCGACCGACCTGGGTCCCGACTCTGTAAGCTTCTGGGCAACCTGCGCACGCTGCCCAGGCTGCGCGGAAATCTGCAGCGCAATCGGCAGCTTGCGCCGTCCGCCTGCTCGTGATGCCGCGTGGCCCCGCCAGGCCGCCGCACAACCCACACGGCACTTCGACGAAAATTTACAATAGCTCCAAGTGACCAGGTGGCTCCTGGCGCGGTAGGCAGCGGACGATCAGGGGGCAGTTATGTCGGATCACGGCGAAGTGGCTCAGACGACAGAGGGCGAACGCGGCGCAGGACTTGGCTCGACGCCCACCATGGGCAACGCGCAGCCTTCGTACTATCAGCCCAGCGGCGTGCGTCCTCGGATGGGGTCCACGCTGGACAACGCCGGCCCGGAGCTCCCCGTCTCCTCAGAGGTCTACGACCCCTCGAAACACAAGGGCACCGACAGCGTCAACATCTTCGTCCGCGGCACCAACAGCGGCGGGATGTGGCAGCACAACGAAAACGGCTTCAAGCACAACTCGTACTTCGGTCAGCAGGCGATGACCGACTACGACACGATGCTCGACCCCAGCAGCGGAACCCATGCGGGCGAGGCCCCAAACGACTCGCACTTCAACAACCGGCAGCACACCGAATTCGACTGGTACGGCGGGCTGGACAACGAACTGGCCCGTCGAGCCGGCGGTCGCAAGCTGCTGCGCGAACAGGTCCTGCCAGCGTTCGCAGATGGCAAGACGGTCAACCTGGCCGCGCACTCGCACGGCGGCAACACCGTGAACGAAATGGGTGGCGAGCTAGTCGAGCGCAGCAACTATCTGCAGCGCTTGACGAGTGGCTTGGGCGCGGCGCCCGACAGCCCAGAGTACAAAGCAGCGCAGGCCGCGCTGGCCGAACGGCAGAACATGATCCGCGCCGACCTGGCTGAATTCAAAGCCACCTATGGCGACCGTCCCGTCGGTGGAGAGCGCGAGCTATATCGCGACCTGCAGGGCGAGATGGCCGAGATCAACAAGCATCAAAAGGCCCTGGGTGGTCAGGATGCAGGGCTGACATCATCGGTCAAGAAGCAGCTCGGCAACGAAGCGTCCCTGTTGGACAAGGGCAAGTTCGGCAACGTCATGTACCTGGATACGCCCTTCCGCGAACAGCACGATCCCGTCGAGAAAAACGCGGGCTTCCGTTCGCGCGTGAACAACTTCTACAACGTCTACAATCCCGATGACTTCGTGGTGCGGACGCTGGCTGGCAAGAACATCCTCAGCGGCGATCGGCAGTACCCGGGCTTCGGCAGCTTCGGCCGCGGCTTCGAAGTCGGCAACGAGGCCGGCTATCAGCTGCCCGAAAACAATCAGTTCAAGAACATTCCGTGGCATCACCAGAACCGCTCGCTGGCCAGCCCGCTGACCGGCAGTCACAGCGATCAGATCGGGGATGGTGATCCCAAGCGGCCCGGCGACGTCGACTATCACTCGAACATTCGCGCTGGCATCCGCGATCAGCTGGCCAGCGGCAACAACGCCGGCCCCGATGCACCATCAACCGACTGGGCATCGTGGGGGCTGCGCGGCGTCATTCACAACGCGCAGAAGAACGCCTACGACATCAACGAGCAAGGCGCCATCGACCCGCGCACCGGTCTGCCGAACGCGCGTCGCGAGGGCGAAGGCTTCAAGCTGGATGTGACACCCTGGCGCGGCACCGGCACGCTGATCGGCGACATCGGTGGCGCCGGCAAGATCGGCAACACCGAACTAAGCGGCAAGGTCGGCGATGTCTACCGCAACAAGTGGCAGCTGGGTGCTGAAAGCTACCGCGACGACTTTGGCAACGACACCTTCGCGGCGACGCTGGGACGCACCACCGGCATCGACAAGCTCAAGCTCGGC
>JAYRFD010001219.1:0-2231 GCA_041908565.1 Polyangia bacterium
CGCCGTCGGCGCTGAAGATCGAGTTGTGGCAGGCGCACAGATAGGTCTTGTCGGGCTGAACTTCCAGGCCGCAGCCGCTGTGCGTGCAGTAGTTCTTCATCGCGTAGAAGCCTTGCTCGTCGCGCGCGATGATGAACAGCGCGCTGGCGGCGGGCTCGGGCAATAGCTTGGCCTGACCGACTTGCAGCTGTTCGGCCCCGGGCAGCGGCATGCCGGTGCCGGCTCCGACGCAGGCACCCGTGCCCATGGATCCCGAGCCGCAGCCCGAAAGAGCGGTGGCAGTGGCGGCGGTGCCGACCAGGGCCAGGGCTTCGCGGCGATTGAGCAGGCTCTCGGACGTTGCTTCAGAACTCCGGTTCTGTTCCGTACCCATGACGACCTCCTAAGTGGCAATAAAAGGGGCATTCATACTATGCCTCCGTCGGGGGGCGCGTTGGGGCAGATTGCATTGCAGGGCGATCAATCGGCGCGATCGCCGCAGCGGCGCGGGGAAACATGCGCGAATTTTTCGTCGCGCGCAGCTACGTGAACAGCAGGCTGCAGCGCACGACTTCAAACAGGCAGCCGCACGCCAAGACAACTAGCAGGTGGAAGATCTCGTGATAGCCGAACACCGTCGGAAAGGGATCCGGCCGCTTGCGGGCATAAGCCAGCGCTCCCAGCGTGTACAGCACACCGCCTAGCACGTGCATGCCGACGGCAAAGGCGCCCAGGTTCGTCCACTCGGCCGGCAGTCCAGCCGCCCCGGCCCAGCCCAGCGCCACATAGATTCCGACGTGCAGCGCGCGTGGAGCAGACGGCCAGAACAGCGTCTGCGCGATGCCCAGCGCTGCCCCGGCCCACAGCACTGCGCACAGGATCGGACCCAGCGTGCCGCCGACGCCATACAGGCAGATCGGGGTGTAGCTGCCGGCGATGAAGACGAAGATCATCGAGTGATCCAGGCTCTTCATGCGGGCGCGACCGACAGGTCCCCAGGTTCGTCGGTGGTACAGGGCACTGGTGCCCAGCAGCAGCAGCAGCGAGACACCATAGACACCCGCGGCCCACTGCGGCCCCCCGGCCCGCGTCGATCCGACCAGCCACCAGACGATGGGCAGCGTCAGGAAGAACGACACCTGATGCACGACGCCCCGCAGGAGCGGCTTGACTCGACCTGCGATGGAGCCTGCGGTGGGCATTCCGGAAGAGATCACATCCACGCCGCGCATCCTATACCGCCTCCTGTGGGGTTGCGCAGCTTTGCAGCGCCGTGGCTTTTCTGGACGCTTGCCAGCGGCTGCTTCCGTCGGAGATAATAAAAAGCGAGTGGCTATGACGAGACTGCTTGCTGTACGTCCCAGCCTGCCGCGGGGGCTGCTTGTGCCGGCGCTTTTATGCGCGCTTCTGCTGTCGCCCATTCGGGATGGCGCCTCCATCGTTCCGCAGGTTCATGCGGCCAAGCGCTGGAACAAAAAAGGAATCAAGCGAGGCAAACCGCTGCGCGGCCGCGGTCCGCTGCGTCGACCCGCCATCGCGGCTCTACCACCGCTGCGCAGTGCGGCAGGCGAGGGGACATCGGTGATGGTGGCCACCGCGGCGCCCCCGGGCCCGGCTCCGATCGCACCAACGGTTACCGCCAAGGCCGCCACGCCTCCGCCGCCCAGCATGGCCAAGGGCCCCGTCGCTGCGACGACGCTGAAGAAGCGCAAGGGCCCGCCCAGCGATGAAGAACAGATGGAAGACGCGCAGGCCGCCTATGTCCGCGGCGATCGCGGAAAAGCCATCGAGCTTGCGCTGGTCGTCGCGGAAAAAAGCAACGAACGCTCGCCCGCCGCCTGGAAGTTCATCGGCTTGGCCGCCTGCAGCGTGCGATCGTATCGCTTAGCCACGCGGGCCTATCAGGGGGTGCGCACGCCGCATGACCAGCGCGCCATCGCCGATGCCTGCAAGTACAACGGCCTATCGTACAAAGGCGACCAGTTCGTCGGTGACTAACAAGGGCCTTACATCGTAAGGCACTCGTCAAGAAGCCCAAAAGTCGGGACCGCAGCAGACTCCTTTTCGAGAGTCGGTCCGATCGTGGGCTGGCCGCAACGCCTGGGCAGCCGGCTGCCCATAGATCTTCGAGGAGCTTCGATCTTCAGCGGTCGGTCGCGCAGTTGTGTTAGCGTCGCGCCGACATGCGCCGGTACGACGGAGTCCGTTGGGGTTCTTTCTTCGCATTGTTGGTGGGTGCCTTGTCGACGGGC
>JAYRFD010001220.1:0-3719 GCA_041908565.1 Polyangia bacterium
CGACAGGACTGACGAGAGGAGTAGCTGGAAGGCAGGACGGCAGGATGCGCCCAGCGGAGCAGCGCGAGACCCAAGAGAACAGGGCCGCAGAACAGCAGTGCCAAGCCGCAGAGAATCGCTGCGACCCCACGCGCCGGAAGCGACAGCGCAGTGTTGCCGACCAGCGAAAGGGGCAAAAGGATCCGATCAATCTCATCGCCAGGGATCGGGTGCGCCGAGACCTTTGAGCTGATCGAAGTCACGTGGAAGCGCGTCGTGTTCGCTGCCGCGGAGCTGACTGGGTCGGGAATCCCGCGCAGCTTGGCTCGCCGATGGCCGCGTAGGATCTGGGAAGGGTCACAGGGTTGGCTGGGATGTACAGGATTGGGGTGCATCCAACTTAGGTCATTAAAAAGGAGGTCCCATGTCCCTAGCTCATCGAGTGATCCGCCCCGCACTGCCCTGCATCGCGCTCCTTGTCGCAAGCATCGCGCCGGCCTATGCCGGGGCGAAGTACGAGTGCGCCGGCAAGACCATCACAGCCGAAGGCCCTCTTATGTCGAAGGTCACGGAGGCAAGCGGTGAACAGATCGAGACACATGCCCGCATCGATGGCAGCAACCTGCTTGTCACCATCGCGAAGTACAAGCCAGACGGCGCGCTCGATCGGGTGTTCCGATTCACGGCGGCTATCGGCGACCTCGTATTTGATGCGCGCTCGACCCAGCTTGGCATTCGCAAGGTGAAAAAGGGGGGCGCGAACTTCACCGGCCTTGTCTTCTACGCAAAGGGCAACGCCAAGTCGATCTCGCGCGACGAGGTCTTCTGCCGCAGCGGTCAGAGCGGCGTGTACAAGACCAACTTCCTTGATCCGGTCTTTGAAAAGGAAGACGAGGCGCGGGCCTTTTTCGCCAAGGTGCAGGCGCTGCAGTCGACGCTACCGGCCGCGGGCGGGGCGGGTGAAGCTGCGGCGGCTCCCGCATCACGAATTCCGGCGGGTGCGAATAGTTGCAGCTGTCCAAAGCTGTCATGCCGCAGCGGCAGCATCTCGGCCTGTCAGATCACCTGCCAGAAGGGACCGGCAAAGTGTCGGTGCACGCAGTGCATCACGGAGTCTGGTTCCGCGGGGACCATCAATACCTGCCACTGCGGCTAGCCACTTGGCCAGTGGACGTCAGCGCGAGCTGATCGTGGCCTGCGGATCCAGACCCCAAGCCGACTCGACGTCGGCGCGCAGGAGGGGCGCTGGCCGGTCTAAGACACTTAGGTCCCACAGGCGCGCGCTGCCATCCCAGCTCGCGGTCGCAAGAAGTCCGGGGGCAAAGCTCACAGAAGCGACTCGTTCATCATGGCCGCGCAGCACCGCCAGGAGGCGCCCATCGCTTGTGGCCCAGACCCGCGTCGCACCGTCCTGATCCGAGGCAGCCAGCATGCGACCATCCAGCGATAGCGCGATGTCGAGGATGCGCTGACCATCACTTGTGATGTGACCACGCGAGCGCAGCGTCGCGATATCGATGAGCTCCAGCGCCCGCTCGTCCCCGATAGCCAGGAAGGTCCCGTCGGCGCTGATGGCCACGCAGCGGGCGCCGTGATGTCTTAGCAGCAGGCGTGCCTGCGGCGGCGAGCCGTCCGTCACCAGCCACAGCGTGCCGTCTTCTTCTAGCAGGGCCATATGCCGCTCACTCTTGGCTTGATCACCGTCGAGAAACAAGCCGGCACCGACCTGTAGCCGCGGGGGCGCGGAGACCGCCGCGAGCGCGGCCGGAGCCGACCCTTGCGACCCCGGAAGCAAGTCTAGATCCCCCGGTCCGTAGAGTCGGGCAGCCCGGCCCGTGGTCAGCAGCAGCAGCCATCCGCTAGGAAAAAGCGCCACACGACGCAGCGCCGGCAGACCTGCGACCAGGGCAGCGGCGCCGGCGCTGTTGAAACGATGCAGCGAAGGCTGGCCCATCGACCATGAGAGCACGTCCCCACCCGGCAGGAAGCGAGCCCCCTTGGCTACCCCGGTCTGCGGTCGCCGCGCCAGGAGCTGTGCCCCCGTCGTTGTATCCAGCACCACGACATGGCCATCCCCCCGCGCCAGCACCAGACGTCGCCCATCGAGCGATAGGTCGGCAGTAGACAGCCCCGGAGGTCGCGCTTGCAGCAGGCGGACCGCGGGCATGTCAGCCGGCAGGGACCAGTGGCGCAGATCGTCTCCGGCAACCCACAGCTCGACGTCGCTGGCCCAGGCCACGGCTCGGTCCCGTCGGGCCGGCAGGCGCAGCAGCAGGGCACCAGTGCCGTAGTGCCAGACCGTCAAGCCTCCGCGATCGCCGAACAGCACCGCACGCTGGCCGGTCGGCGCCGGCACAATGCGACGGATGGCGCCCGTGGTCAGGTGCACGCTCGCCTGTTCCGCACCAGTGACGGCGTCTAGGGCAAGTACATCGCCATCTAGGGTGGCCAGGATCAGGCTGCGACCATCCTCCGATAGCGCCAGGGCACTGATCCCCGGCCGAATGGGGCCACGGTCCGTCTTTATCCGTCGCAGCTCATGTCCCCCACGCTCCAAGAGGACGACGGCGCCATCCCAGCAAGCGACCGCAACCAGAGCCCCGCCCGCCGCCGCCGCAAGGTGCTGATCGATGCCACCGCAGGGGGACATCGTCTGCACCGCGGGAGGCACCGCAGCCACCGAGGAGGGGGGCGGCACCGGAGCGATCAGCGACAGACGCGACGGATTTAGCATCAACGCACCGCCCTGGCTTTCGACGAAGCCCCGCATCCAGGCGATGTTCGGCAGATCGGCGCGACTGGCTCCGTCCTCTTCTGATAGCAAAAGCCCGCGTACCGGACCTGCATCGTGTATGGCCACGACAATGTGGCGCGGCGGCAGCCAGGCGGCATCGCTGGCACTAAGCTGCCGTCGCCAGCGCTCGCGGGGGGGCCATCCTGTATGCAGCGAAACGACACCGCCATCGATGCACAGCAGCGCCCCATCGTGACGCAGGCGCAGATGATCGCAGCGCGGCAGCGGCGTGTGTCCCAGGAGCTTTGGCCGGGCCCGGGCGTACGCTGCAAGCACCCCACGCGCTTCGGGTGACTCGACTAGCTGCAGGGCTCGCGCGGCCAGCATCTCGGCCTCAGGCTGAGACTCGGCGGACAGAGCTGAAAGAGACTGCTCGACCAGAGCCCGTCCCAGACTGTGGTCGGCAGCAACCAGCGCCTGCCGCACTTCGAGCTCGGCTTGGGTCGCGCGGTCGCGTTCCAAGGCTGTGCGGTGCAGCGCCCACAGTCCAAGACCAAAGAGCAGCACGATGGAAACCGCGCCCACGGCCAGTGGAGCCCGCCAGGCCCGCGCAAAGCGCCGCAGTGCATCCAGGGCTGAGTACTGATAGGCGGCCACGCGGCGCCCATCCATGTATCGTGCCACGTCGGCAGCCAGCTCCTGCGCGTCGGGGTAGCGCTCCGCCGGCGTTGCTCCCAGAGCGCGGACGCAGATCGCCGCAAGCTCGGCTGGGACGAGTCCTCCGCTCTGAAGATTTTCGCCCTCTGCAAGCTCGCCGTGGATGATCTCGCGCAGAACCACGCCCAGGCTGTAGACGTCTGCGCGGGGATCGGGGGCCGCCCCGGCGGCCTGCTCGGGGCTCATGTAGCCGGGAGTACCAGAGGCAGTCGCTGCGTCTGCGCGGGCGTTGTTGTCCGCGGCGATCCTCGGGGCAGCTTGAGTGCTCGCCTGATGCTCGACATCTTCC
>JAYRFD010001221.1:0-3465 GCA_041908565.1 Polyangia bacterium
CTGCGCAAGATCGGCGAAGGCAGCATGGGCGCCGTCCACGAAGCAGAGCAGCCGCAGATGGGACGCAAGGTCGCCATCAAGATCCTGCGATCCAATCCCGATGTGATGCTGCGCTTCGAACGGGAAGTACAGGCCGCCGGCGCCATCAACCACCGCAACGTGGTCACCATCTATGACAGCGGCTTGACGCCCGACGGGACCGGCTTCATCGCCATGGAATATCTGGAAGGCGAAAGCCTGGCCCAGCACATGGAACACCAGGGCCCGCTTCCCCCCAAGGCCGCGGTTTCCTTGTGGCAGCAAGCCGTGCGCGCCATGTCGGCCGCTCACCAAAAAGGCATCGTCCACCGAGATCTGAAACCGGACAATATGTTCCTCAGTCGGCAGAACAGCGAGGAAGGATCGGAAGCGGTGCTGAAGGTCTTGGACTTCGGCATCGCCAAGTTTCACAAGCGTCCAGCCCCCGCCAAGGGCACCACACCGGGGATGATCATTGGGACCATGCAGTACATGGCTCCGGAACAGCTGCAGGGCGCAGAGGCCGATCCGCGCGCCGATGTCTATGCGCTGGGCCTGATCCTCGTCGAGATGCTGACCGGTCGCCTGCCGTGGGGACAGAACAAAGACCAAAGCTATGCGCAGTTCGCGCTGCGCATGGTGCAGCCGCCGCAAGACCTGGCCAGCATGCGGCCGGAACAGACGTTTTCGGATGATCTGCAGCGCCTCGTTCGGCAGATGCTGGCCACCGAACCCGATGGACGTCCGGCACACGCGGGCGAAGTTCTGCAGCGACTCAAGTCCGTCCCAGAGCTTGGCGGTAGCGCGCGCAGCGAAGGCACGCTGACCGGCGAGCATGGCGACACGCTGCGACAGTAGTCGGGCGAAGCAGGTCCAGCGCCGCGCGCGGCAACGCAGGTCGTGGGGGCGACGTCACTGCGCTTCCTTCCTGCGCGGCTGCGAACACCGGCGTTGATTGCGTTGGCGGGCGCGGTGCTGCTGGGCTGCGTGGTGTTCTTGGCGACGCGCCGCACAGTTCCGCCAAGCGAGACACTGACGGAAACGAAGGCCCCAGCCACCGTGATCGCGCCGCCCACAGAAGCGCCGGTGGCGCCCGCCAAACCGGCCGAGACCGTTGCCAGCCCAAGCAAAGCGAGCCCGCACCGCACGCTGCACAGTGCGGCACTGCAAGTGCAGTTCGCCGTGACGGAAGCCAAAGGCGTGAAGCTCACCTGCGGGGGACGAAAGCTGGGGGCTCCCAGCTGTGCAGCTGGTGGCATGTGCAAGTGGTCCGTGCAGGTCTCAAGCGGCCAAAAATGCGTCGCGGAAAAAGGCGGCAGCAAGAAGCAGTTCACCTATCCCGAGCTGTCGCGAACCCCGCCCGATCGCAAGAACCTGATCCACGTGTTCGTGCGCTTTTAGTCTTCGATCGCGCATCGCAACACGGTCGATGCAGAGCCCGCAGCCCTTGCTCGCCACGACACCAGACTGGACTTGTCGTGCCGGCCACCTGAGTCCTTTTTTCATCGCTGTCTGGTGTTTTCGGTCGCAGTTGTTCAACGGAACCGGCCGCTTCTTAAGCTGAGCCATTCGTTCGCTTGGGCCGTCCGGCGCAGGTCCAGGATGCGTCCATTTCTGCGCGTGAAAGACTGAGCCCAGCGACGGACTCTGGGTGTTATCATTCCTTGATGGCAGAGGCTCTGCATGGCCCACTATCCACCCCGTGCCAGGCCGCACAGAGCACTGTGGACGATGCCGCCGATCGCGGAAGCAGCGTCGACAGCAATAGGCTGGGCGAGCTGATTCAGCAGTTAGAAGCCACGTCGATCCAGGCACGCGATGCGGCAATGCACACGCTGATCCAGCTGGGGGTCGCGGCGGGGCCTCAGCTGCTGGGACTTGTGCAAGCGAACGAACCGCAGCAGCGACGGGCGCGGGCCCGCTTCGCGCTGGTCGGGATACGCCTGAACGAAGAAGCCCGCGTGCTCACGTCTGGACCTGTGCTGGTCACATTGCCTGAGCATGCAACGCTGGCCGAAGCGGTCGCGTCCCTGCAGAAGCAAGCCAAGGTGCACGTGCTGATGGATGCCCACGTGGGCCAGCGCATCGTCCACTGTTCCAGCCAGCCGGTGCCGCTGCAGCAAGCGTTGGATCGGCTGTCGCATGCAGCGGGCTGTGCCGTTCAAGCGACGCACGATGGGAACTACCAGTTTCTGGATGAGGCACCATCTGCGACACCGCTGTGCCATCTCGATTCGTTTCGCGTGTGCCTGAAGGACGTGACCAGCGAGCGCAGCAACGACTTTCGCACGCCGCGGATGCGCGGATCTTTTCAGATCGAATCGCAGGTGGATTTCTTGTCGCCACTTGCCCGGCCGCAGCTCAAGTTCTTGGCCTTTGAAGATGCATCGATCGGCGAGTGGCCCGTCGCAGTCGCAGCCGGCGACGGAACACCCGAGCACATGAGATTCAGCGGGCGCTTCGATCCCCCCTATGCCCGTCGACTTGTCGGCAGCTTGCGCGGAACACTTCTGTATACGCTCGCCACCCGTCACACGCTGGTACACCTGGAACCCCTGGACGAAGGCAAGTCTGTCGACGTGCATGGCGTACGGATCTGGATCGATGCGGCATGGCCAGACGCCCTTACCCTCGGCGTGTCTGCCAACGAGCTACCGCCCGAGACCAGCGAGGATGTGGCGCATCACCTGGTCTCAAGCACTGTGCTCAGGATCGGCGACGATGGCCAAGAGGCGATCGCAGCAGTCAGCCGACGAACCGTTGTGCATTCATCGGTCGATGCAAACCAACGTCGCCAGCTGCTGATGCACATCGACTTGCGCGCCAGCGCGCTGCGCAACGTAACGGCCTTGTTGCTGCGCGTTCGTCACGGCCTGACCGTCAAGCGCGTGCCCTTTCTGTTCGAAGGAATCGAGCTGTAGCCACGTTCGAGCGGGCGGGCCGCAATCGCCGGCCGCGCCGGGTCTGCGTCTGGGTCTTCCCGCGAAGCCACAGCGCCCGGCGCAACTGCGGTGGCAAGCAGCAGCGTGCGCAGGCGATGCAGGGTTGCCGGTGCCAGCGCAGCGAGGATCTGTTCGGCAGACAGGCTGCCCAGCGCACCGGCTTCCCCTGCAGATGTCGGCATCGAGGCGGATTGCGATGCAGCCGCTGCTGGCTCGCTTCGGTCGTACGACGCTGCATCGCGGTGTATCACTGCGGCAGTTCCCAGATCCGACTGCGCAGGGATGCTGCGCGCCGGCCACATACCGTGGCCCAAGCTGGCTGCCACGGCGTGTGGAACCGCCGCCGATCGTTGTCCTAGCCGGGCAAAGAGACCGCGCAAACGATCGATGCACATGGGGGGAACATCGGCCTTCTGGCACAGCCGCAGCACCAGCGTGTGCAGGAACTGCCGCGTGCGCGCGCCGCCCGGCCGCCTGCGAGAAAACAGGGGCTCATCGGCGGAAC
>JAYRFD010001222.1:0-5335 GCA_041908565.1 Polyangia bacterium
CGCATCGTCGACCAACGCCACCTGGGTGCTGTGGGGCGTGCTGGCCTTGGCCATGCTGTCCTTGGTCGCGCTGACCCTTCGCCTGCTGCGCCAGCCTCCCGAGTCGACCTAACACCTGCCCGCGCATGGGTCGGCACGCCGTTTTATTTTAAAATATAAAATCCAATCATTATCAATCAACCACAGCTTCGTAAATTTACACATACCCATTCATCGTCATCGATAATTAGAACATACTTTCTACATATCACTGTCGACAGGTCCACATGGGGGCTTACAGCTGGGGGACACCGTCGACAATCACTGCGCCACGCCACGTGATCTTCGCGTGTGCAGCGCCGCACGCATCGGAGGGAACAGCCATGACCGCACGCACAACGCCGATCCTGTCCGTCTGGGGATTTCTTGCAGCGACCTGCATTCCGCTTTCTGCCCACGCCGCCACGCTGCAAGTGGGGCCGGGCAAGACCTACGCCAAGCCCTGCATGGCCATTGCTGCCGCCGCGGCCGGCGACACCATCGAAGTCGACGCCGCTGGTTCCTACGCCGGCGACACCTGCGCCTGGAGCACCGACAACCTGACCATCCGTGGCGTCGGAGGCCGCGCCAAGATTGACCTGACCGGCGTCTCCCCCGCGCAGAAAAAAGGCATCTTCACGATCGCCGCCAACACCGCCACCATCGAAAACTTCGAGCTATCGGGGGCCGCGATCTCTGCCGCCGACGGCAACAACGGGGCCGGCATCCGCCACCAGGGCCTGAACCTGACCGTCCGCAGCTGCTTCTTCCACGACAACCAGAACGGCATCTTGGGCGCTCCGTCGACTGCGCAGATGGGCAACGTGCTGATCGAAAATTCTGAGTTCGCCAACAACGGCGCCGGCGACGGGTTTTCGCACAACATGTACATGGGCAACTACGCCCGCTTCACGCTGCAGTATTCGTATTCGCACCGCGGCAAGGTCGGCCACTTGGTCAAGAGCCGCGCCAAAGAAAACCACATCCTGTACAACCGCATCACCGACGAAGCGGGCGGCACGGCCAGCTATGAAATCGATCTGCCCAACGGCGGCTTTTCGCGCATCATCGGCAACCTGATTGAACAAAGCAGCGGAACGCAGAACCCCGCCATGGTCGCCTACGCCGCCGAGGGCCTGACCGCCGGCTACGACGCGCACCTGTACGTCATCAACAACACCTTTTTGAACAACCGCGGCTCGGGAACTTTCGTCAACAACGCCACAACGACGCCCGGCCTTCTGGCCAACAACATCTTTTGGAACGGCGGCACCATCAGCGGTCAGGCCAGCGCCTTACAAGCCAGCAACTTCGTCGGGCCCAGCGGGGGCGACCCGGCGTTCACCGATGTCAGCAAGTACGACGTGCGCCTGCTCATGGATTCGCCGTGCATCAACAAGGGCACCGACGTCAACAATGCCGGATCGCAGCCACTGGGCGCTGTGTTTCACTACATCCATCCGCTGCAAGCGCAAGCGCGCACCGTCGTGGGCGGCAGCATCGACATCGGCGCCTATGAATACGGCACCGCACCGCCCAATGCCGACGGCGGCACAACCGATGATGCAGGCACCGGCAGCGGCAGCGATGGCGGCAGCGGCGGTGGCGGCAGCCCCCCCACGGGCTGTAGCTGTCACGTCGGTGGCTCCGCCGTGCCGCCCAGCCTTCCGATCGTCGCTGTCGCGCTGTCGGCCCTGGCCCTGGTCCTTCGTCGCCCCCGTCGCAGCCGCGTCAGCCGATAGACCTGCAGCCCGCCGAACAGGGGACCAGGGCAATCCGCTTGCAGCCCCGCGGCCCAGCGTCTGAACTTCGAAGTCCTTAGCGGGCTGGGCGACTGCCTTCGCGGCGCTTGGCGTCCAAGGCGGCGATCCAGCGTCGAGCGCTTTCCTCGTTGTCGAAGAAGGCCGACGCATACTCGGCAACGCCCATCAAGCGGAAGGCATTGGAAAGCAAGACGCCGACGGTGCGAGCGATCAGCGATGCGCGGACGTTGGCGACCGCCAGCAGCGGGTTGGTCTTCATCCAATGAACCAGCTCTCGACGAAACTCTGCGTCGATGCTGGCGGCTTCATCGACAAACGCCAGCAGGTAGACATGCCCGTGCTGGCGGATGATCTGTTCGCACATCGCCAGCACCTTGCGACCTTCGTCCCGGCTTAGCTCACCGACGAAGTGGACGACTAGGATTGCCTGCTCAATGCGAACCCGGTGGCGTCCAATCGACTGCTCGCTGTTGGTCTCGGCCATCATTTCCCCAAGGGCGCTTGCGAAGGCTCGCAGCAAGCTCATATCCTAAACGGGCCGCTCGACGAAGATGGCACAAATTTACGAGGAGCTCGCGCAGATGATCGACCCATACGATCTTGTCGCCAACGACTACGACAAGAGCTTTGAGCTGCTTCCGGCTCGCCTGCACATCGAGGCGTATTCGGTGATCGCCGCGCTGGGTGATGTCCGGGATCAAGCCGTGCTGGATGTCGGCTGCGGCACCGGCTTTTACTCTCGAGCGGCCCGTCGCGCTGGGGCAGCGCGCGTGCTGGGGCTGGATCTGTCGACCGAGATGATTCGCTTTGCGCAGGGCGCCGAACAGGCCGCGCCACTTGGCATCGAATACCGTGTCGGAGACGCCAATCAGCTGGATGCCATCGACTCTTTTGACGTCGCCTTGGGTGTGCATCTGCTGCACTACGCATCGTCGCTGGACAGCCTGGCCGCCATGTGTGCGGGACTGGCGCGCAACCTAAAGCCGGGTGGGCGATTCGTCGGTGTGGTGATGAATCCACAGCCGCCGCCTGCCGATGACACCTATCGATCCTACGGACTGCACATGCGCCAGCCCGACACCGGCACCGACGGTGCCGCGGTCCACTTCCGCGTCGAAATGGGCGGGGCGCTGACGCCGGAATTCACCGCCTACCGCTTTCGACGACCGACGCTGGAAGCGGCGCTGACGGCTGCAGGATTCACCGACATTTGTTGGCCTGGCATTCGCGTCTCGCCGCAGGGGCTGCAGCAGCACGGTGCGGAATACTGGGCCCCCTATTTGGCCCACCCGCACGCCGTTGTTCTGCAATGCCGAAAAGGCCAATAAATTTGATTTCAGCTGCAGTAAATCCTGGCTCCGAGCCAGCCGCACCGCCTGCGAAGTCTCGAAAAAGCGTCCGCATCCCCCCAGCCTTGGCACTTCCAAATGGCAGCCTTCTTTTGCACATCAGGTTCATGGCAGATGGCGCACAAGGGACTTCGTATTGCGCTTAGCATCAGCCTGGGATTTGTCGCGCTTACCGCCATTTCTGGGGGTGCGGCGCTGCTGCTGGGGGCCGAAGCCCAACGTTTTCCACTGGACTGGCTGCACGGTACGCCGTTTGCCGACTACACCATCCCTGCTCTGCTGCTGGCCATCGCCGTCGGTGGCAGCGCGCTGCTGGCGGTCATCGCCTTGTGGGTTCGCCCCCGCTTTGGCGCCGCCAGCGGAATCGCGGCGGGCCTGATCCTGATGGGTTACATCGCCATAGAAGCCCTGATCCTGAAACAAGTCCCCCCCGGCCCGTCTGCTATCGAGAAGTTCTACTTCACCTTGGGCCTATTGAACTCTGCGCTATCTATTGCCTTAATTACATTTCAATATAAAAATAGAAAAGAACTGTAATCCATTCACAGTCTGGCTTTGCAACGCCAGCGCATATCCATCCAGAACAAGCCTTCTGCCGCGCGGGTGCGAACGGGGATGCCTGGGGCGGCGGTGGGCTCGCGCAATTTTGCGGTGTGGTGAGGTTCTGCGCACCGAACGGCATGCCATGCGCTAGGGTTCCGCCCGATGTCGTCGTTCCAGTTCAACCTTCTGGGCCAGGATCCCGGATCGCGCGCGCGCCGCGGTCGCTTGCACCTGACCCATGGCGTCGTCGAAACGCCAGTGTTTATGCCCGTCGGCACGCGCGCCACCGTCACCGGCATGACCGCCGAGGAGATGCACGCGCTCGGCGCCGAGATCGTGCTGGCCAACACCTATCACCTGCTGCTGCGGCCGGGTCCGGATCTGTTCCGTCGCGTCGGCGGTATCCACCCGTTTATGGGCTGGGACAGGCCGGTGCTCACCGACTCGGGCGGCTACCAGATCTTTTCGCTGCCCGCCGATCGCTTGATTCGTGAAGAGGGCGCGAAGTTTCGCAGCTACGTCGACGGTCGCATGCACCTTTTGTCCCCGGAAAGCTCGATCGCGATGCAGACGGCGATTGGGTCAGACGTGATGATGGTCCTTGACGAGTGCGTGGACTCGACGGCGCCAGAGTCGGTGACGCGGGCTGCCATGGAACGCACGCATCGCTGGGCGCTGCGCAGCCTGGCCGCGCGGACCAACCCGGCGCAGGCGCTGTTCGGCATCGTGCAAGGCGGCGTCGTGCCGTCGCTGCGTCGCGAATCGGCAGACTTTCTGAGCCAGCAGCCGTTTGACGGGCTGGCCATCGGCGGGCTGGCCGTCGGCGACACGCGGGCCCAGCGCGAAGACACGACCGCCTTCGCTGCAGAGCTTCTGCCGCCGGACCGACCGCGTTACCTGATGGGCGTCGGCACGCCGCCGGATCTGCTGGTCGCCATCGGCTGCGGCGTCGACATGTTCGACTGCATCCTGCCGACGCACTTGGCCAGCCAGGGCACCGCATTTACCGGCACCGGTCGCGTCAGGGTCACGCGTTCCGCATACAACGCCTGCGACGAGCCGCTGGATTCCGCCTGCACCTGCATGGTCTGTCGCAAGCACAGCCGCGCGTACTTGGGACACCTGATCCGCTGTCGCGAACCGCTGGGGCCGCGGCTTATCGCGCGGCACAACTTCCACCACTATCTGACGCTGATGCGCGATGCACGCCGAGCCATCGAAGCCGGTGTGTACGCAAGCTGGGCCCAGGTCAAGCTGGCGCAGATCGACCGTCACGAACACGCTGAGCTTCGCGTGTGAGGCCCCAGCGATGAGCCACGAGGTCGTCACCACCCCATCCGGGGCGCTGGCCGTGCGCTGCCGCGAGACCGGCGAGACCATGCACCCCGGCGTCGGTCCAATCGTCGAAGCCGAGGCGCTGTACGTTCAGCAGTCGAGGCTGGCCGCGCGCCTGGCTGCGCAGACCACGCCGCTTGTGCTGTTCGACATCGGTCTGGGCGCTGGATCCAACGCGCTCGCCGCTCGCGCCATCGCCGAGGCTGCAGCACCGGGATCTGCGCCGCTGCATATCGTCAGCTTTGAGCGCGACCTGGGCGCCCTGCAGCTTGCCTTGGACCATGGAACAGCCTTCGGGCTCGACGGGGCGGCGGGCGAAGCGGCGCG
>JAYRFD010001223.1:0-2365 GCA_041908565.1 Polyangia bacterium
ACGCAAGCAAGTGACGCTGGGTCACCGCACGGGCTTTGTGAAGCACGCGCTGCGACGCCGCTTGCCGATCACTCCCGTCGTGTCAGTCGGCATGCACGAGACCTTCTTTGTGCTGTGGCGCGGCGCCTGGCTGGCCGATCGCCTGGGCATCACGCGGCACCTGCGCGCCGATGTGTTTCCGATCGTTGCGGGACTGCCATTCGGCATCTGGCTGGGCGTGACCTTTCCGCAGCTACCGCTGCCGGCCAAGCTAACCGTCGAAGTGCTGCCGCCCATCGATGTCTGCGCCGAAGCCGAAAGGCAGCTGGGTCGACCGCTGCGCGAAGCCGACATTGAAGCCGAACCAGACATCGCGCACACCGCGTTTCATCTGGTCCGCGATCGCATGCAGCAGGCCCTGGATCGCCTGTACGCCGAGCGCCGCTACCCGGTCATTGGCTAGCGGAGGCATAAGTCAGGGGGTCTGGGACTTGGCGCGGTCCCAGTAGACGTTCATTTGATCGAGCGTCAGCTCGTTCATGGCGTGGCCGTCGCCGGCGGCAGCTTGTTCCATCGCGGTGAAGCGAGCGACGAAGCGCGCATTGGCGGCCCGCAGCACGTCTTCGGGCGGGCATTCGAGCTTGCTGGCCAGGCGGGTCAGCGTGAACAGGACATCACCTAGCTCGTGAAAGATCGCTGATCGTTCGTTGCTGGCCAGCGCTTCGTCTAGCTCGGCCAGTTCTTCGCGAAGCTTGTCGCGCACGCCGTCCAGATCCGGCCAGTCAAAGCCAACGCCGGCCGCCTTTTCACCCAGCCGCTGCGCGCGCAGCAAAGCGGGCAGTCCCACCGGCACACCGTCGAGTGCTCCCTTGCGATCGCTCTTGCCTGCGGCCTTCTTTTCAGCGGCTTTGATCTGGCTCCAGTTGACCAGCACATCCTTGGAGTCCTTGACGGTGACATCGCCAAAGACGTGCGGATGACGGCGGACCATCTTGTCGACCAACGTGGTGCAGACTTGGTCGATGTCGAAGGCGCCCTCGCGCTTTCGCAGGGCGGACTGAAAGACGATCTGGAACAGCAGATCGCCAAGCTCTTCGCGGTGGTGGGGAGGATCGCTGCCCTCCAGCGCTTCCAGCACTTCGTGCGCTTCTTCCAGAAGGTACGGCTTCAGCGTGGCCAGCGTCTGCTCGCGATCCCAGGGACAGCCGTCTTCGGCCAGCAGGCGGTTCATTAGCTCGACGACGTCGACAAAGCGCTGCCCTTCAAGGGGGCGATGCGCGGCCGCAGCCGGGACATCCAGCGGTCTTGGTTCAGGCTTCATGGCGATCAAGGCCTTGTGTGGAAGAAAACAGCGACGGAGCGTAGGGCCCAAACGGCGCGTATTCGGCGCGAGCGTGGGCAGACCGAAAGGACGACTTAGCGCGTGCGCAGCCAGCTTGTCAGGTCGGAAAGGACGCGGTCCTTTTCGACCTCGTTGAAGATCTCGTGATACAGGCCGGGGTAGGTATTGAGCATCTTGTCCGACGAGCCAAGGCGGTCGAAGACCACCTGGCACGCGGCGGCATCGACGATCTTGTCGTCGCCGGGGCACATGAAGAAGACCGGCACGCGGACGCGCCCGGCCCGGCTGCGCAGATCGGCCTGGGCGGCCAGGGCTTCCGTGAACCAGCGGGCGGTCGCTTCGTGCGTGACCAGCGGGTCCGTCTCGTAGGCGCGACACACCGCGGGGTCGTGCGACAGATAGGTGGCGGCCAGCTCATTGGGCAGGCGCAGCGTCGGGCGCAGAAGCGATGCAGCCAAGCCCAAGCCACGCTTCCAGGCGGGCACCTGCAGGCGCAGGCCCAGAAACGGAGCCGATACGACGACGGCGCGAAAGGCATCGGGCCGCGCCAAGGCGTATTCCAGGGCGACCAGTCCGCCCATGCTGTGCGCCACCAGGATCGGCTTGTTCGGCGCTGCACTTTCCCCTTGCGGCTTGGGCCGACCGGCGCGGAAGGCGGCGTCCAGCGACTGCGCCTGCGCAAGCAGAGCATCCACGTCTTCGATGTAGTCGGCGAAGCGGTTGACAAAGCCGCGCTCGCCGCCCGATTCACCGTGGCCGCGCAGATCGCCGGTCAGCACGGTGTAGCCGTCTTTGATCAGGTGCTCGGCGACATGGCGGTAGCGCCCCCGGTGCTCGCAGTAGCCGTGCAGGAGCACAATCAGACCGCGCCCGGCCGTCGCCTCGGCGGCAGCGGGGACATAGAAGTCCGCGCGCAGTGGCATGCCATCGGCTGCACTCAACGCATGCGCAGTCACCGAGAAGATCTGCGTGTCACCCATCCTTTGGCTTGTATCAGAAACCGCCGGGGCGCGGTTGACAAAGCGACAGGCGACGTGCCACAGA
>JAYRFD010001224.1:0-4758 GCA_041908565.1 Polyangia bacterium
GGGATATCGAACTGGAAGAGCCCGTCGCGATCAAAGTCCTGCGCCCCGAACAGCTTGCGCAGCCCAACGCTCTGCAGCGCTTTCGCAAAGAAGTCCGCTTGGCGCGACGGGTGTCGCATCCCAACGTGGCGCGGACGTACGACATCGGGCGGCACCAAGGCGAGCTGTTTCTGACGATGGAATTCATCGAAGGGCAGCCGCTGACCGCTCTGTGTCCCATCGGAACCAGCGCCACCGGCCTGCTTCCTCGATCGGTCGCAAGCGAGATCGGCAGTCGCCTGTGCGCCGGCCTGGGCGCCTTGCACGAAGCCGGCATCGTCCACCAGGACATGAAGACCGACAACGTGCTGGTCAGCCGCGACGGGCGCGTGGCCATCACCGACTTCGGCATCGCCAGCGCGCTGACCGATCCAGAATGCAACCTGTGCGCCGGATCACCGATCAGCGGCACGCCCGCGTACATGTCGCCGGAACAGGCGCGCGGCTATGGCCGCATCGATACGCGATCCGATCTGTACGCCGTGGGCGTGATGCTGTTTCAGATGTTCACGGGCCGCTTGCCGTTCGTCGGTGAAAGCTCGATGGCCATCACCTTGGCGCGACTATATGAAGATCCCAGCGATCCGCGCAAGCTACGACCGGATCTGGGCGAGGGCCTGTCTGCCGTGATCCTGCGCTGCCTGCGCCGTGAGCCCGCCGAGCGCTTCCAGACCGCCGCCGAGCTAGCCGCAGCCCTGGAAGCCGAGCGCCCCGCCGGACCGACGCTGCGCGAGTGCCTGGCATCGCGCCAGCCGCGCAAAGAAAGCGGCGGTGCCGCAGCGCTGGCCAAGACCGTGGCTTTGCCCAGCGAAGCCGGCCAGACCAGCCCCACGATTGATACTGGCGATACGGGTGATACGGGTGTTCCGGCAAGCTCAGCCGATCTGCGCAACCTGGCCAGCCTGCCGGGCCTGGCCACGCCCGCCACGCCCGCTGCATCGACCGATCTGACCGTCGCTGTGCTGCCGTTTGACTTCAGCGATGGCGATGCCGATGCCTACCAGGCGTACGGCTTGACCGAGGCGGTGATCGATACGCTCAGCGCCTCCCCCGGCCTGCGCGTGATGGGCTTTGGCATCGTCCGCAACCTGCCTCTGTCACCGCGCGATCCCCGTTCTTTGGGTCGGCAGCTGCTGGTCAAAGCGGTGGTGGATGGCACGCTGCGCCGTCGAGAAAACGGCATGGAAGCGACGGTTCGTCTGTACGATGTCGACAGCCGCCTGCAGTTCGCCGTGCGCCGCTTGGAACGCAAAGACGGCAACATCTTGGCCTTGGCAGCGACGGTCGCAGCACAGATTGGCCAGCTTCTGAGCAGCCGCGGGGAACAGAAGCCGCGGGCCGAACAGAGCCCACTTCTGGGCGATCGACAGGCCATGGATCTGTACCTGCGCGCGCGACACCACTATCACCTGCTTAGCGTGACGGGCATCACGCACAGCATCGATCTGTTCGAACAGGCGCTGCAGCTGCGTCCCGAAGACCCGACGATCCTGACCGGCTATGCCCTGGCGCTGATTCGGCGCGGCTTCTTTTCCGACGCCAAAGCCATCGATCGGGCGGTGCAGATGGCGCAGCGCGCGGCCTGCTTGGCCCCGCAGAGTCTGGATCCAGCGCTGACGCTGGCCCTGGCGCAGATCCAGCATGGTCAGCTGCCGCAGGCGGCGGCCGCGCTGCGTCGAATGCTGGCGCGCTCGCCCCACTTGGTGGCGGCGCACGAAGCCGTGGGAGCACTGCTGTGCGAGACGGGACCGCTGGACCTGGCGGCGCGCTACATCAACGTGTCGCGCATGTCGCAGGGCTTCACGCCGCAGCTTGCCTACGTCATGTCGCGCATCTTGATGTTGCAGGGCCAGATCGATGCCGGACTGGCAGAGCTGGACTTTGAACGGACCGAGCCCGCCTATGTCCCGATGGCGCTGATGGCGACCAGCCGCGCGCTGGGCTGGCTAGGCGACAGCAGCCGCGCCCGCAAGCTGTTGACCCATCCCGTTCTGCAGCAGCCCGAGCATCGCGAAGCGCATACCCGCCTGGAATTCATCTGCGGCCTGCACCGCGTGCCGGCCCGCGACATGCTGCCGGCCTTCTGCTTGAACACGACGCTCAGTCGACGGGCGCAGATGTTCTGCCAGCAGCTGCTGACCGAGTTTCACTGCATCCTGCACGAACACGAAGCGGCGCTGGCCCAGCTTTGCATCGGCGCCGATCTGGGCGTCATCGATCTGATGTGGGCCGATCACTGCCCGCTTTTGGCTCCGCTGCGCAGGATGCCGGGCTTTGCCGCAGCCCGCGCCCACATTCGCGCCAACGCCATCGCCGTACAGCAGGCCTTTGGCATTCGCGACACGACGGCAGATGAGCCGACCGAAGTGACGCAGATCGAGAGCTAACCTTCCCCTTATCTTTTTTCCGATTAGACCGGATGGCTGGGCCTTGCGGCACCTGACATCTCTCGGGCCGGCTGATTCGCTTGACGGCTTACTGGGGCTTACAGAGAATGCCCGGGCTTTCAAGGAGGCTGCCCATGAAGACCTTATCCCGTACCGTGATCCTGTTCGCTGCTCTGGCCGCGCCTGCGACGGCCCTGGTTGGCTGCGCCCCCGACGCCGATGCCGACCTCGATATCGATTCGCTGCCGCTGTACAGCGCCGATGACGAAAAGGCTGACAACACCAGCAGCTCGCAGGTGGCCTGGGTTCGCCCCTTGCCCGGCCCGATCGCCTGCATCATCCCGCCCTGCCCGACCGCCGAAGTGCGCACGGTCAACAGCACCACCGTCGAGCCGATCTATCGCTTCGACTGGCGCGGCATGAAGCTGACCGCGCAGCAGGTCAAGGATGCCGAAGCGCAGCGCGGCAACATGCTGATCTCCGGCAAGCGCACCACCGCGACGGCGTACGGCCAAAAGGTCACCGTCCTGCAGGTCTCGCGCGCCAGCGTCCAGGTCAGCGACAAGTCCAGCGACAACTTCGACTCCGATCGCTACTACTCGGTCAAGAGCAACTCGACGGTGTGCGTGATGGATCCGTGCCCGACGCTGAACGCACAGCTGCTCGGCAAGTCCACGGCCCCGTCGCAGTGGACCGGCATTGACCTCAAGCGGCTGGAGCTTTCGCAGGGCCAGAGCGCCACGCTGATGAACGAGATCAAGGCCGGCACCGTGTTCCTGAGCGTCACCTCGACGCAGAACCAGGTCGCCCAGGCCAGCCAAGCCTTCCGCCCCTTCCTCGCCCCGCCCCTGCGCTAGTCGCTGCCTCTCGATCCCGCGTTTCGATCCCGGCCTCGACCGCTGCCCACGACTGCGTGGCAGCGGCATGACCCGCCCCGTCCCCACTGCTGAAAACGCCCCCCGGCTGATCCGCAAAAAGCGCAGGACGTGATCGCCGCACTGCGCGGCGATCGTCCCTTGCTGCGCGGCGATCGTCCCTTACTGCGCCGTAATGCTGAAGTACTTGGCTTCCGGGTGATGACAGATCAAAGCCGCCGTCGACTGCTCGGGCACGATCTGAAATTCTTCCGACAGCGAAAGGCCGATGCGATCGGCGCCCAGCAGACGGAACAACGGCACATGATCTTCCAGCCGAGGACACGCCGGGTAACCAAAGCTGTACCGGCTGCCTTGATAGCCCTGCCCAAACAGCTGTTCGATCAGCGGCGCATCAAAGGCCGACAGACCCAGGTCATGACGCGCGCGCTTGTGCACAAACTCTGCCAGCGCTTCGGCCGTCTCGACCGCCAGGCCGTGGAAGTGCAGGTAGTCGTCGTAGCGATGCTTTTCAAACAGCCGCGCTTCCGTTTCTGACGCGATCGCACCGACGGTCACCACGCTGACGCCGACCACATCGAAGCCGTCTTTTTCCGCGACCTGGCGCTGACGGAAGAAGTCGCTGATGCACAGCCTGCGGCCCTGCGGCTGACGAGGAAACGCAAAGCGCTCGGCCACTGCATATGGAGTCGGGCTGTCCGGCGGATGCAGCACCACCAGCTCGTTGCCGTCGGCATAGCAGGGGAAAAAGCCATAGATCGCAGCCGGCTCTAGCCACTTGCGTTCGATGACGCGCTGGCACCAGTGGTGAAACTTGGGCTCGACGGTCTCGGCGACAAAGTGGCGATACTCGGATTCGGATCGACGACCGCGGCGGTACTGCCACTGACCGCGAAACAGCACGCGGCGGTTGATAAACGGAAAGACGCGGTTCAGATCCAGATCCTTGCCGCGCAGGACGCGCGTGCCCAAAAACGGAGGCTTGGGAATCTGCTCAGCCGCTGGCACATCCGACGGAGCGTACTCGGCAGCCAGGGCCAGCGCCGCTTCTTCGCGTTCGGTGCGCAACAGCGCCTTCTGCGCGCTGCGTGCCTGCATCTTTTTGCGCCCCGGCCCCGTCAGCGTGCGAGCTTCGGGCGCGACGTGGCCGCATAACTCTTCCATCAGGCGCAGGCCGGTGAAGGCATCGGCGCCATAGTAGACCTCTCCGGTTCGATAGGCGGTGGACAGCGCCCCTTCGACGTAGCCTCGCGTCAGCGCCGCCCCACCACACAAGACTGGAATCGACAGACCGCGGCTGGCCATCAGCTCCAGATTTTCTTTCATCACCACCGTCGACTTCACCAGAAGTCCCGACATACCGACGGCGTCGGCCTTTTCGCGCTCTGCTGCTTCCAAGATGGCATCGGCGGGCTGCTTGATGCCCAGGTTCAGCACGCGATAGCCGTTGTTCGACA
>JAYRFD010001225.1:0-3705 GCA_041908565.1 Polyangia bacterium
GCCATCCTGCGCTGCCCCAAGTGTCGCGGTGTCCTTGTCGAACGCCCCACGGCCGCAAGCGGCGCTGCCAAAGACGCTGCCGCAGCGCTGGTCTGTGCCGCCTGTCAGCTGGCCTATGCCGTAGACGACGGCATTCCCAACCTGCTGGTCGAAGAAGCCAAGCCCTGCGCCGCTTAAACGGTGTGTACAAAATAAGGCCATCGTTGAGAAGAACGAAGGTTGGGGCGACCGCGAACCCCTTTTGGCTCGACATGGTTTTGTTACGTGGTGGCGAGCCAAAAGGCGTTCGCGCCCAATCGGCCCACAAAAAGGCATCCAAAGCCAAATATGTAAACACCTTCTTAGTCCGGCCCGGTCGTCCTTCCCGCGCATAGCGTGCACCGGTGTCGCGGCCACCCGAGTCGACGGCTGAAGCCGTGGCGATTGCGCGTGTTCCGGCGACTGCGCGCATGGCGCGGCCGGCTCTGCTGGGCAGCCCAGCGGTCCCATTCCTTTGTTGGGAGGAGGGCTTGTCTGTCGGTTGACAATCGTCTTGTGCGCGCGAGCCATATTACTCATCCTGGATGCGTAATATCTGTGCGTGCCCATTGGGGGGCTGCATGCCGCAAGCGGGCCCAAGCCGCGCGCAAAGGAGGGGCAGATGTGGTCACTTCGTCGACGATCTTCCGTCGCTAGGGCAGGGCAGGGGGCAATGCCTGGCGCGCGGACGCTGGCACGGCGCCTGCGAATGTTGGGGGTGGGGGCCGCGGCGGCGGCTCTGCTTTCTGCGGTGGGCTGTCCCAGCAATACGACGGGCGAGGATCCCAACGACCTGGGCGGAATGGGTCAAGACATGGCGCCTGCCGCGGACCTGGCTCCGTCGCGCAGCGAGCTATACAACACCGACGTCACCATCATCTATCCCTTGCCGCCAGCCAGCGACATCAACCTGATGGTCTGGGGCAACACTCTGTCCGTTTCCTATGGTCGCTTGGTCCCGCAGGCCGCCTTCAACCAGATCGCCATCCCGCTGGATCCACGCGCCGGCAGCAAGACGCGCACCACCGGCACCACTGCTTGGAACGAGCTTCGCTTGGTCGGCGTCCGTCTGGATCCCTGCTTCGGTTCGCGCGGCGAGGTCCCCGACGCGCAGTGCAAAAACCAAGTCCGCCTAGTCTTCCAGGGCATTCACGGCGTCAACAACACCAGCGCCGCTGAAGACGGTGCCATCCACGTCCTGTACGAGCTTCCGCGAGCCGAGCTTCTGACGCTAGCCCGCGAGATCATCAGCCTGACCGACCACGAAGGCGGCTACACACCGGGACCGCTGGGCATCCATCCGATCCTGCAGCGTCAAGGCGTCTGGGGGGGCTTTGCGCAAGGGCTAAAGACCCTGCTGCGTCGCTATGTCGGAGAGGACCGCGCCGTCCGCATGACGTTTTTCGCGCGCGTCGATGCGCTGCAGTCGGCCTGGCGCTTCGGCGGCTTCGATCACAAGGGCGCAGTCTGGGAACGCCTGCAGATCCCAACGACCACGACGAACGAGCAAGAGCTGCTGGGGGGCTTCCCCAACGCCGGAGAGCTGGCCGGCAGCACGCCGACTCCCGGTACATCGGGCGACGATCTGCGGCTGCTTTTGAACAGCACCATGGCCAATCTGGCCGATGACGCAGCCAGACGGGCGGCCTTTGGCGCTGCCCTGCGGGTCGAAAACCCCGGCAAGCACACGCCGGACACCGTCGACTGCCTAAGCTGTCACGTCGCCATGGCGGCGCGCAGTCTGGGCGAATCGCAGTATGGCCTGTCCGCTGTGGGACATCCCGATCGCTTCACATCGACGCGAGACCTGCGGTACACGCCGCCTTCAGAGCCCAGCTTGGAAAACTTGCACGCGCTCAGCTATCTGGGCACCGAGCTTGGCGTCAACCAGCGCACCGCCAACGAGACCGCCGCGATCTCGGCGGCGCTGTCGGCGTTGCTGCAAGCGGGCGTCCAGTAGCTTTCGGGAAACGCGCGCGCGGCGCGGCCCCCTACGCAGCGCGTGCTACTTCATGTACAGGCCGGCCTGATACTCGCCCTTGCCAGAGCTCACCTTCACCTGGAACTTGTACATGCCAGACACCGTCGGGCAGTGTCCGATCATCGATCGGTTGCTGTCGGCGCGGTTTTCGGTAATGCGGCGGCCCTGCGGATCCCACAGGTACAGATACAGCTCTTTGACGGTGGGCGCGCCTGCCCCGATGAACCAGTAGCAGCGGCCCGCTTCCAGCGCCGCATACCAGTCGCTGCGGTCGCTTCCGCCACCGGCCACACCGCGATAGAAGTCCGCGATGCGCGCGGCCCCCGGTGCTGCTGCGGCGGCTTGCTGGTCGATCAGCGGTCCCAGCTCCAGCGGAGGGGGCGGCAGAGGAGGCGGGGGCGGAGCAGGCTTGGGAGGCGCCGCGACCGCGTACACACCGACGGCCAGCGGTCCGTGTCCTTCGCCCGTCTTGGCCTGCACGTGATAGCTGCCCGGCACGTCTGGGCAATAGCGCAGGGTCACAGCGGGGCGCTCTGGCTTTTCGGTGGCGACTCGCTTTTCCGCCGAGTCCCACAGGTACAGGTACAGGTGCCGCACGCCCTGACCGCCAATGCCTGAAAACGTGTAACAAAGGCCGGCTTGCAGCGGCAGGTTCCAGTCGATGTGGCCGTCTTCTTCGGTGGTGGCCCCCAGGAAGTGCGGCGCCACTAGCTGACCGCCTGGCTCGACCGCTTGGGCCTGCGCATCGACGTTTGGAATCAGGGGTTCACTGGACGGCGGTGGACCGCTGGGCGCCGGCGGCGCGTGCGAGCAGGCCAGCGCCAAGGCCAAGGCCGGTACGCACAGCGCGCCCGGTCCAAGGGTTCGTGCAGAGGTCATGGTCGGTTCTCTCCTTGCGTGTGGGACATGCGGGGCCCGACGGCGGGCCGCATGGCCGCGTATTCAAGCACGAACCGGCGCGTCCTGCAGCCTGCAGATGGACCCAACGGTCGGGTGCCCATTCGACCGTCGATAGGTCTGGAATCGCAGCGGGGGCTGGCGCTGGTCTGTCTCTGGATGGCCTTTGGCGGCCTGCGGCCGGATGGTGTGCAAAATCTGCGGCGTTTGGGGTCTTGTTGATTGGAATTGCGCGATCAGCCGGTTTGCTTTCCGCTGCGCGCGGGCTTATCGCGGTGTCGCTTCATTGCCCTCTGCGTCGCGTGGAGGAGCGACGCAGCAGAGCACACGGGATTTACCCCCATGCACGCTGCGAGGATCTCCGCGTTTCCGCTGCTTGGCCTGCAAATTGCCAATAAGGCGATGGCAGCCATAAGGACAGAAGTGCCCGCGATTCCTGCGTTTCCAGGTTCCGCAAAGAACACAGAATTGAACACGAACGGTTGGGTCACTGCCTGCTGCTTGTGACTCCTTTGCCGAGGAATTCCATGAAAAAAGCCGAAGCCAACAACCCCATCTGCAGCGTCACATCCGATCCCAGCCCGCAGCACGATCAGAAACACCGTTCGAGCGGCAACTTCAGCACCCAGGAAGCGCCCGACGGGACCAAACAGATCCAGTGGTTCGTCACCGAAAACGACAACTTCAGCAAGATCGAATTCGATGTGATGGAGGACCACAACTCTCTCTTTGACAGGAAGGATCCGGTGGTCTTTTCCAACGTCAAGAACGAGACGATCACCAAGTACAAAGGCAGTCGCCAGCTTTAC
>JAYRFD010001226.1:0-1745 GCA_041908565.1 Polyangia bacterium
AATTTTTCCATCCAGCGTTTGCAGATCGTCGTCGCCGCGCGGCCCGATGAGATGATCGGCACAAGCTTGGTCTTTGATCCCGCCGGGCGAAACTTGGGAAGATTGAGCGGCAACCCCGCGCCGGAGAAAATCACGTCAATCCCTTCGTCGATCGCCGTCTTCACCATGTCTGCGAAATTCGTAATCGCTACCATGATGTTCACACCCAAAATTCCGCTCGTCGCCTGCCGCGCTTTGCGAATCTCGGTCAGTTCCTGTTCGTTGTGCTTCAGTGCGCCTTCGACGATTCCGATGTTGTTGCGGTTGTTTTCGGCCGTCGTGCCGGTCAGCCGCAGCTCGCGCATGCTGCTGCGGATGCGGCGCAGGTTTTCGACCACGCGCTGCAGCAGAGCCGGTCGGCGCGTGATGCGGCCTTTGTCGACGAAGTGTTTGTCGTAGATGGCGAACTGCGCATTGGCTAGCTCGGCCAGGCGGCTGGCGCGCTCTTCGGGGCTGCCTTCGCTCTGCGCGCGCTCGATCTGCTTGGTCTCGTCCTGGTACTGGTCCATCACCTTGGACACCAAGTCTGCGTCGGTCTGGTAGGACGTGTTGGGCTTCACCGCCAAGATCACGCTCATGCGCTGACGGATGGTCCGCAGGTCATCGGTCATCTCTTTGAGCAGCGCCAGGTCTCGCGTCGCGCGCGACTGACCCGCGAAGTGACGCTGATAGCGAGCGAAGACGAAGTTGGCAGAGGCCGCCAGCCGCGCGAACTCGGCCGCTTCGCTGCCGCCGGACTTGGCTTCGACGATGGCTCGCCGCTCGTTTTCGTACATCGCAAGCTGCGTGCGCGCTTGTTCAAGAAGCTGCGTGCGTTTTTCGCCCGCCGATGCCGGCAGCTTGTCCAGGTCGGTGGATGCGCTGCGCAGGCGCGCGATCAGCTCGTCCATCAGCGACAGATCGCGCGTCGCTCGCGACTGTCCAGCGAAGTCTGCGTCGTAGCGAGCCGTGGTCTCCGTAAGCTCGCGCTCAAGGGTCTCAAGAGTTCGATTGGCCATGGCGTTCCAGGATACGCGGGACACGTCCCGGTAAGAAGCAGGATGGAAAGGAATGAGGCGTGGTGAGGGGACCCAAGGGCTACTTGCTGCCCTTGCCCTTGCCTTTTTTCTTGCCGCCTTTTTCGTCGGTCTTCTTGGGCTTTTCCGCTTCCAGCTTGACCACGGGCGGCTCGGCATCCTTGCCCCCGTCCAGGGTCAGCTTGACCGGAAGGTAACCAGTCAGCCGCAGCTCAATTTCGATCTGGCCTGCCTCGGGCGGCTGCTCGCTGCGGAACGGCGTGTGGCCTTCCATTTTGTTGTTGGACAGGCGGTAGATCTCGGCGCCGCTCGGATCGCTTTCGATGTGCCACTTGACCGGAGCCGGCTTGCTAGGCGGCGGTGGGTTGTCGGTGGACGGCGTCGTCGGGCCGGTCGGTGTCGCCGGCGTGGTCGCTGTGGCCCCCCCCTGCGTCGTCGGCTTCGGTGGTGGCGGCTGACGACGTGTCTGCCAGAACAAGATGCCGCCGGTTACCAGCAAGCCCAGGATGACGCCGATCGCCAGGATCAGCGGCAGCCGGCTTTTTCCTGACGGCGGTGGCGGGATCGGCTTCGCGTTGTCGGAAACCACCGTCGCCGATTCATTGACCGACAGGACCGGCTGCGACACCGGCGCTGGCACGGCTTGGATGACGCCCGTGGCCGTTGCACCGATGCGCTCGAGCTCTTTGG
>JAYRFD010001227.1:0-2249 GCA_041908565.1 Polyangia bacterium
ATACACGGCCGCGTTGCGCGCCCCGGGTCCCGACAGCTTCAGGTCGGCAAGGGCCGGCGTGCGATTTGCCCACTCAACCGGCGGATCGATCAACAGGACGGCGCGTCGCTTGACGCAGTACGAAAGCGCTGCGGCATAGACATCGGTCGATGTGTTGCCTTCGCGCGAGTCGGGCGGAATGACCATCAGCGAAAACTGCTCGTGCTTGTCGAGCGCATACAGACCCGACTTGGCGCCGTCGCCCAGATAGCTGGTGACATCCAGGGGCTGGCTGTCGCTGCCGCTGTCCAAGCGCACCGCGGCGCTGGCGTCTGGACGCTTGCTGGCGTCGGGCAGAACCGGCTTGCCATCGCTTGTCGGCACCCGCACGAACTTGCTGGCTTGCAGGACGCGGTCGACGCAGTGCGGGCTGTCTTTCAGCGTGACGTGCGCGAACCGCTCCTCGCTGGTTCCCGTCGATGATGTGTAGCTCACGGTGAGGTTCCACAGATCGTCCAACCGCAGCCCCAGGCGATCCGCGACCTCTTGACTCAGGTCGCTGTGATCGATGCGGACGCTGATCTGGTTGCCCCACTTGCCCGGGTTTTTCGCTTCCAAAGTCAGGCCAGATATCGTTCCCTTGGCCGTCGCTGCGATCTCTTTCCCGTTGCTGTCCTTGGCCGGCTGGAACAGGCGCAGAATCACGGCCTGCCCACCGCCATTTAGGAAGAAGTCGCGAACGGAATAGCTGACCGTGCTGTCCAGCCACAGCCCACCGAACCAGCGTTCGAAGTCGGCGAAGCTGTTGATCACAACCGGCTCGTTGACGGGTCCTCGCTGAGTCCGTCCGACGAACACCGCCACAGCGGTCGCGGCTCCCGTGATCGATCGCACGCCGCTGGGAACTTCTTCGATGTACACACCTGGGTACGTGAGTGCGACTGCCATTGATGGCTCTCCTTGTGGTCCTTGGAAAATGGACTTCCGTGCCGGGCCGGCAAATGGGCACACCCCGACCCACTGGCTGCGCGCTCTGCATGCCGCGAAGCCACACACTGCCCGGCACCTTCGCCTGCCCACGCGAAGGGACGGCCCTATGGGCAGTTCAGTGCTTGATCAGACAAGAACGGTCATCGTCATGCTTTGCGAATTCGCGAGAAAGGTCAAGGCGTTCCTTGCGGGGCGGCCAAGGCTTTTTGCGTGCTGCATGGGCCTGCCCCCAACAGCCCGGACTTTGCTCTGCAGACCGGACTTGGCTGCTGCCCGCCGGAACACGATGAGCAGATTCTGGCCACCGGATCGGGAACAGAACGACTCAGAACGCCTGCGGGCGATTCAGATCGATTCAGATCGATTCAGATCGATTCAGATCGATTCAGGTCGATTCAGGTCGATTCAGATCGATTCAGATCGATTCAGATCGATTCAGATCGATTCAGATCGATTCAGAACGCCTTAGAACGGGGAGCTCTTGATCAGGGCCTTTAGCTGCTCGCCGGTCGCGGTGCCTTCAAGCAGGCTCTCCAGGCGGATCAGTTCTGCCTTGTTGCCTAAGTTTTGGGCCCACAGAGTCCCGGCGCTCTCGCCAGCTTGCTTCAGCACCGCTTCGACCTTCTGACTGCCGCCTCCGTTGTGCGCCGCCCGCAGCGTATCCCGCCGCAGATCGTCCAGAATCCCCATCTTGTAACAGAGGCTCATGCCTTCGACGCCCATGCCTTCTTGATTCCACTCGTTCTGACTGCCGCGCCGCTGCGTGGTCGCGTTCTGCAGCTCGGCGATGTCGGGATTTGCTTTGACCAGCTTCGACCACTCGGCCCCCAGATCGGCCGGGGCCGGCATCTGGTCCTGCATCACTGTCAGCGCAATGGCAGGAGCGACAAACGGCAAGTTCGCAGCCTGCTCTAGCTCGGGCGGCAGCTTCTTGGTGTCGCGTGCGGCATCGACCAGCTGGGTCAGCGCGCGCTGCTGGCTTTTCGCATCCAGCGTTCCCACGGCCGCCAGCGCATCGAACATCGACCCGCCGTAGCCGCTGCGAGCGCTGTGCGCCACGCTCTCTAGCCAGGCTTTCTGTTCGGCGGGGGCCAGCTTCGCAAACTGCTCGGGGCTGTTGACCATTACCAGCTTCGCGACGTCCACGCCTTTTTCGCCCAGCTCGTCGCCCCGCCCGTTGATGCCGGTCAGCACGCGCGTCTGCAGGCTGATCCAGTTCGCCTTTCCTTGGTCGCCTTCGTTTAGCGACTTGGCCACGGCGGCGATGTCTTCGCGCTTCA
>JAYRFD010001228.1:0-1944 GCA_041908565.1 Polyangia bacterium
ATAGGGTCTGCCGTCGGGAAGCAGGCCATAGTCGGCCAGGTAGACGATGTTGGGATGGCGAACCTTGGACGCCATCTGCGCTTCCAAAAGGAAGCGCTTCCGGCTGACTTCGCCGGCGCTGCGGACCAGAACTTTGACGGCGACTTTGGTCTTCAGCGCCAAGTGCTCGGCTTGGTAGACGACGCCCATCCCGCCTTCGCCGACGCGCATTTCCAGGCGGTATCGTTCGCCGAGGACGGTGCCGATCAGGGCATCGCCACCCACGCTGACGACGTTGTTCTGCGGGCCGCTCTGGCCGGTGTCGCCATGTCCGCTTGAAGATCCGTCTGATGTGCAATCCAGGCCCAGATCGGGCTCGCCGCCTGCCACCGCACCGACGGCCACAGTGCCCCCAGGGCGATCCGCAGCGCTGCCCACCGCGCCGCTTGCAGCTGGCGCGCGAGGCAGGCTCCTCGGCAGGTCAGAGTCGCCGGAGTCTAGTGTCTGCTGCAGCGCAAACGACTGCGAGACACGTGCGCCTTTGCCCGATTCTGCAATCGGGCCACCCCGTGCTGGGGCGGTACTGCCCGGCGGCTTCGCCCCAGACGGCGAGGGCGGACTGCTGCTCCCCTGACGCATTACAGCCTTTCCATCTTAGCAAGAGGCAGGGTGGTCCCGCCTCTCATCCGCACCCAGAACAGCGCTTATTTTTGGACGGAGGGAGGCTCCGCTTGCACTCGGGGTCGCAGAGGAAAGAAGAACTCCAGCGGGGATCGTCGCAAGCGCCCGACGAGAGCCCGCAGCAACAGGCCAAGCTCGCGGCTGCGTACCCCACGAGCACGAAGCGCGACCCACAGCGCCAGCGCAAAGCTGACACCAAAGTTGGCAGCCAAGATGACGACGATTCCCGTCGCAGCGTACAAATAGTCTCTGCTCAGCAGGACTCGCGCCCCTTGGGCCACCACATCGGCTGCCGCCGCCAGCGCCAGTGCCCCGGATGACAGCGTGACGTGTCGAACTTCCGTCGGCAGACCAAAGAACAGGCCCACCACCGGCGACATGCCCAGCAGAAAGCCCAAGGCCACCACGCCCCCGATTCCGGCCACCTGGCGTTCCAGCGTCCGACCGATCCACGCGGCGCCGCGTACGCCAAGCACTTTGCGCAGCCGCCGACTGCCGGCCAGCGCCGTCGGAAGCTGGTGATACACCGTCCAGTTTTCGATCCAGCTGGCGGCCAAGCTGGACAGCCACAGGTACACGCCGGTCAGCGCCGCAAACGGCAGCGCGATCCACGGCAGCAGCGAATGAACCGTGTACGCCGCGCTTGCGGGATCCAGAAACGGCTGCCCAGTTCGCCGCCGCCACAGCCAGTCGCACAGCAGCGCCGCCGGTACCACCGCGCCCAGGTTGCCCAGCGCCGCCGCAAACTGCGATCGCGTGATGCGGGCGATCATATCGACCAATCGGTCAAACAGCGGCTGCTCAAGCTGACCCAACTGTCGACGCTGTGACAGCGCACCAGCCAAGGCCGCGGCGGTCATCGAAGGCTGCTTGGTCGCCAGTGTGAAGTGACAAAGCTGGATGATGACAAACGACAGCGCGTAGTTGGTCGACGCAACCAGGCCCGCGAAGAAGGCAGGCAGCTTCCAGCCCGACAGCAGGAACTTCAGCATGGCGGTGCCGGCCGTCAGGACTCCGGCGCCGAGGCCGGCCAGCAACATCCAGCGCCACTCGGCGGGAGTTTCGGTGATGTACTTTTCGCCACTTTTTCCGGTGCGTTCGACGATCTTGCGAGAAAGCTGCTGCGTGCTGGTGCGAAACAGGGCCCGCAGGCTGCGCCGCTGGGTCTGCGCTTCGATCAGCTCAGCGACGAAGTGGGCGACCTCGTGTCCACCGCCGGCGGCCGCTTCGGGACGCGCGTACAGCAAGCCCAGCAGCGCTTCGATGCGTCCAAGCTGCGCGTTG
>JAYRFD010001229.1:0-2631 GCA_041908565.1 Polyangia bacterium
ACCGCAGCCCCCGAACATCCCACGGCGACACCCGCGGCTCCAGCGCCCCCTGCCCTGCCCGCTGCGGCGCCTGCTGCCGACGGCGCGCCTGCCAGCCAGCCCATCGTCGTCGATGTCTACACCATGGGACCCGGCGACTATTTCTTCAGCCTGTTTGGACACGCGGCAGTCTGCGTAACCGACGAACAGAGTCCCGCGGGCCGCTGCTACAACTGGGGCACCGCCGACTTTTCCGAGCCTGTCCGTCTGGCCTGGCAGGTGGCGCGTGGCCGAGCCCAGTTTTGGGTGGGCACCATGGGCCTGCCCCGCTTGATCAGCAGCTACATCGGCGAGGATCGCAGCATCTATCGCCAGCGCCTGCGCTTGTCCCCCGACGCGGCGCAGCGCATCGTGCAGCGCCTGCATGCCGTCGACGAACGCAGCCACAGCCTGTACACGTACCACAACATCCACGACAACTGCACCACCCGCGTCCGCGATCTGGTAGACGATGCCACCGACGGTGGATTGTCCAAGAACCCCGTTGTTCATCGGGCAGATCAGGTCTCGTTCCGCGGATATTCGCTGGAAGGCTTCGCCGGTCGCCCCTATCTGATCGCGGGTTCCCTGCTGTTCTTTGGGCGGGCCATTGATGTCGCCACGACGCGCCACGCCGGAATGTTCCTGCCGCGCGTCCTTCGCGAAGAGATTGCGCGGCAGCTTCACATCGAACCCGAGCTGATCTACACGCGCCGAGGCCCCAGCCCAAGCGGCGCCGCCAGCGACGGGAACAAGCTGTTGCTGGGGGCGGGTCTGGTGCTGGCCGTGTGCGCGCTTTTGCTGGCGCGCGGTCGACGGACTTGGCAGTCCAACTTTTTGATCGGCGGCCCGCTGGGATCCATTGGGACCCTGCTGTTTCTGCTGCTCGTGCTCTCTCCGCTGCGTGAGCTTCGGTACAATGAAGTCCTTCTTCTATGCTGGCCCAGCGATCTGTTCCTGCCCCTTGTGCCCTCTCGCATGATGCGGCGTTACCTGCAGGTCCGCTTGGCTGCATGCGGGCTGGTGGCGCTCGCGGCGGCCCTGGGTCTGCTGCGGCAGCCGCTTCTGGGTCCGCTGCTGTTCGTGGTGCCGCTGTTGCTGACGGCGTGGGCGAGCGCGCGCTGGTGGCCTCATGATCGGCGCGATTCTTCGACGAGCCCTTCGGCGATCCCGTCGACGTAGCCCGGTCACTGCGGCTCGCTGGACCCACGTACTGCCGATCGGGCTGATTGGGCTAGTCGGGCTGGCCTTGCGCGCCGACAGCCCACGCTTCAGCGCTGCGCGCATTCAGCCGGAAGGCCACGCCGGGCTTGCGGCGCTTCTGGCTGGCGAGGATCTGGTGGCGCAGACCCCGCTTGTGCGGGATCAAGTCGCGCAGCAAGGCTTCTTCACCGGCGAAGCGCTGGGCACGTCCGACTGCAGCGGCTGTCATTCCGAAATCGCCGCGCAGTGGGCGCAGTCAGCCCATCACTTTTCGTCGTTCAACAATCCCTACTACGCCGCATCGGTGGATCTGCTTCGCACGCAGCGCCCCTTGGCGGCGGGCCGCTTCTGCGCGGGCTGCCATGACCCCTTGCTGCTGGTCGACGATCGCATTTCAGACCGCGATCTGCGACGAGACCAACCCGCAGCGCAGGCCGGACTGCCCTGCTTGGTCTGCCATTCGATGCAAGAGACCGCGCAGGTGCACGCCGGTCCGCGAGCCCGCTTGGGCAACGGCGCCTACGACGTGCTGGCATCCGCCGTGCCGCCTCCGCGGGGCAGCGATGCAGCGCAGGCGGCTGAGGCATCGGCCCACACGCGACGCCTGCGCCCGTCGCACATGGCTCAGCCCAGCTTCTGCGCGGCGTGTCACAAGGTCGGCCTAGCGCCCGAGATCACCCACGCCGGCTGGCTGCGCGGACAGGATGACTATGGCGCGTGGCTGGCTAGCATGGCAGCCGGCAATGGAGTCGGTGCTGTGCATCGTCCCGAGCAAGTGCAAGTGAAGCGCTGCCAGGACTGCCACATGCCGCTTGAGCCGCTGCGCAACGGACGCCTGGTCCGCTCGCATCGCTTCTTGGCGGCCAACACGGCCCTGGCTGCCCTGCGCGGCGATGTCGACATGCAGCAGCGCGAGGCCCAATTTCTGCGCGGTGCAGTGTCGCTGGATGTTGCGATCTGGCCCCGGTCTGCCGACGACGACGCGCAGGCAAGCGAAGGTTCACCAAGCGCGGAAGCGGCCCCCGTTTTTGATCGCAGCGTTCGCATCGCCCCCAGGCAGCGTCTGCGCTTCGATGTCGTCCTGCGCAACCGCCGCGTCGGTCATCGCTTTCCCGGTGGCACCAACGACAGCAACGACGTCTGGGTCGAGGTATCGCTGGGCTGGCCCAACGAAGCGCCGCTTCTGGTCGATGGGACGCACTGGGTTCGCGCGCAGCCCGTCGACGAACAGGGGCGACCGCTGATCAGACGAGATCCGCAGAACATGCGAGCCGTCGTCTACAACACCTCGGTGGCTCCGGCTGATCCGCAGGTGGTGCGTTACGAAGTCGATCTGGCAGGACCGAACCAGCGCGGACGGATGAGCGCGCTTCTGGCCGATGCTCCGTCGCGATCCGGAAGTCCGCTGCA
>JAYRFD010001230.1:0-3579 GCA_041908565.1 Polyangia bacterium
GATCTCGGGCAAGGCAGGCGCCCGGGACACACCCGGCAAGGTCGCCAGCGCCGCCAGCGCGTCTTCGCGTGCGACGATGCTGTGCGCGATCTTGCGGCACACCGCGCAAAGCTGACGTTCCAGGCCGCGCACGCCCGCCTCGCAGGTGTATCCGACGATCAGGCGATGCAGAGCGCGCTTGGTGAAGGCCACCGGGTACGTCGGCATCAGCGCCGCTGACGCCAGCGCCCGCGGCACGATGTGGCGGGCCGCGATGGCCAGCTTCTCTTCCTCGGTGTAGCCCGACAGGCTCAGCACTTCCAGGCGGTCGCGCAGCGCCAACGGAATGCGCTCGATGTCGTTGGCGGTCGCGATAAACAGCGCAGACGACAGATCGAACGGCACACCGAGGTAGTGGTCGCGGAAGCTGTGGTTCTGCTCGGGATCCAGCACTTCCAGCAGAGCCGCCGCGGGATCACCGTGGGCATCAGCCACCAGCTTGTCGATCTCGTCCAGCAGGATGACCGGGTTGCGGGTGCCGGCCTGCCGAACGCCCTGCAGCAATCGACCGGGCAGTGCCCCCACATAGGTCCGACGGTGGCCGCGAATCTCGGCGTCATCCCGAACGCCGCCCAGCATGACCCGCACAAAGCGCCGCCCCAAGGCTCGCGCGATCGATCGGCCAAGCGAGGTCTTGCCGACTCCCGGCGGGCCCGCGAAGCACAGGATCTGGCCGGCGCTGCGCAGGTCGGGATCGCGGTGCGTACTGCGCTGGCGCAGCCGCACGACGCTCAAGAACTCCAGGATGCGGTCTTTGATCAGATCCAGGCCGTGGTGTTCTTCGTCCAGGACCCGCCGCGTCTCCAATAGATCGAAGTGATCTTCGCTGCAGATCTGCCACGGAAGCTCAGCCAGCCACTCCAGGTGGGCGCGGATGACCTGTGATTCCGGGCTCCCAGCCGGCAGAGACTCCAGACGGCGTAGCTGACGGTCGGACTCGGCCCGCGCCTCACCCGGCAGGCCCGCCCGCTGAAGCTGCTCGCGTAGTTCCCACAGATCGTCGCCGCCGTCGCCCGCCAGCTCGTTTTGGATCTGACGAAGCTGTTCGCGCAGGTAGTGTTCGCGCTGCGCTCGCGACAGCACATCGCGGGTCTTGGCGCGGATGCCCTCTTGCAGATCCAGTAGCAGGACCTCTTTGCGCAGATGCTCAGCGACGGTGCGCAGCCGGCTCAGCGGGTCCCCCTCTTCCAGCAGGCGCTGCGCTTCGACGGCCGGCAGCGGCAGGTTGCCGCACAGCAGGTCCGACAGCAGATCGGCGCGATCGGGATCCACGTCGCGGGCCAGGTCGACCAGCCCCGGGGCTGTGGTCAGCTTGCCGGCGGCGCTGTAGCGCCCCAGGTCCTCTTGGATCTGGCGAATCAGCGCCGTCTGCTCGCCGCTGCTCGGCACGCCTGCCTTCACCGCCTCCAGGCCGCCCGCATCGGCAGCGAAGGCCGTGGGGGCCACGCGGAAGAACGGCACCTCGGACAAGAAGCGCTGCGCGCGGGCCCGACACAGCCCCTGCACGATGACCTTCAGACGCCCGTCCACCATGGTGCTGGTGCGACGGATGCTGGCCATGGTGCCCACCGGGTGCAGGCCTGCCGCGCTCGGATGATCCTCGTCTCCCCGTCGCTGCAGGCAGACAAACACCAGACGATCGCCGCCGTTGGCCAGGGCTTGCTCGACTGCTGCGATGGATGCAGCGCGTCCGACTACGACGGGTGCAGACATCCCTGGAAACAGCACCAAGTCGCGCGTGGGCAGGGCTGGCAGCTCCTCGGGCAGCGACGACGCGTAGTCCTCGCTGTCCTGCGATGCCAGCTCTGGAGCCGTGTCGACCTCGCGTCGCCGCTCGTTCTGCGACAGGCTGCGAATCGCTGCCACGACGTGAGACGCCGCAGAGTCTTCCGCGGGATCGTCCACATCTTCCCGGTCCGATGAATCGTCGGGGTCGGAGCCAGCCGGCGGCGCGTGAGTCCAAGGCATCGCGAATCCTCTCGTTTTGGCGGACGCTGAAAATACACCTTGGATTGCGCCTCACAAATTTTCTGTCCGCTCCATCATCCCGGTGTTCGCCCCGACCGCTCTCGCTGCATGGGGGCAGTTGGTTGGCGCACCGTGCTCGTGATATGTCCCCGCCATGCGACGACGCGACATCTTGACGGCTATGGCTGGGCTTGTGGTGGGGGCAAGCCGGCAGGCTGCAGCCGTCGCAGCGTCGACCGGCAACAGCGTGACCGGACGTCGTCCCCTTCGCTTGTTGATCCTGGGCGGCACCGGCTTTCTGGGACCCCAGGTCGTTGATGCCGCGCGCCGACGGGGCGCCAGCGTCACGCTGTTCAACCGCGGACGCACCAATCCCGGCTTGTTCCACGACACGCAAGGCGTCGAACAGATCTTCGGAGACCGCCAGACCAGCCTGCTGCCGCTGCGCGGACGGACCTGGGATGTCGTGCTTGATACATCGGCCCACGTCCCGCGTTTGGCGCGCGAGGCAGCGAGCTTTCTGCGGGGCGCCGTACCTGCCTATGTCTATGTGTCCTCGACGGCGGTGTACCGCGATCTGGATCGCCCCATCGATGAACAGTCGGCGATCCAGCCCTGGCCCAGCGGCGCCGATGTCCGCAGCGAGCGTGTGACCGACGTGACCTATGGCCCGATGAAGGCGCTGTGCGAAGACGAAGTGCGCCGCGTGTTCGAACAGCGTGCGCTGATCATCCGCCCTGGCCATATCGTCGGTCCCAAGGATCCCACCGACCGCCTGGCGTACTGGGTCGCACGGACGGCCCGTGGCGGAGACTGCATCGCGCCAGGACGACCCACGGATCCGGTGCAGCTAATCGATGTGCGTGACCTGGCAGAGTGGATCGTCGATGCCGCGGCCCGCAGCCTGGGCGGCACGTACAATGCCGTCGGGCCGCGCAATCCGCTGACCCTGGAACAGCTGCTGAAGACCTGCCAGTCTGCCGTGGGGGGCAAGCCGCACTGGCTGTGGGCGGGGGCCGACCTGCTGCGCCAGCTTGGGGCGCTGGGCAAGCTGCCACTGTGGCTGCCGCCGGAACAGCTGGGCTTGTCGCGTGTGTCGACGCAGCGAGCCGTGCAGAACGGCCTGCGACACCGGCCGCTGACCGCAACCGTGCGCGACACCTGGGCGTGGTTTCGCAGCCTCCCGCGCGAGCGACGCGACGCGCTGCACGCCGGCCTGAGTCCCCTGGAAGAGTCTCAGCTGCTCACTTCGCTCCGTCGCCTGCAGGCCCAGCGCTAGGAAGGTCAGGCAGCTTGCATGAACTCTCTTCCGATTGAAGGCGAAGGCGTGGCACCGCGGGGCGACAGCGATCCGCGGGTGCAGACTGATGCCAGCGCTCCCTGGGTTGCCGAAGTCGCGGTGCTGTCGGCTGCGCCGGGGCCGTATACGTATCTGCTGCCGACTCAGCTGCGGTCCGAACTGCGACCCGGATCGCGCGTGCTGGTGCCGCTGGCCGCACGACCGCAGGTCGAAGGCGTGGTGCTGCGCGTCTCACAGTCGGCGCCGTCGCACGTCAAGCTGAAGCCCATTGC
>JAYRFD010001231.1:0-3811 GCA_041908565.1 Polyangia bacterium
GGAAGCCCTGCAGGTACGCCTGCGCCTGGACGGCTATCAAGAAGAATCGCTGTCTCTGCCGCAAGATCGCGACAGTGATTCCGACCTTGTTCTGCGCGCCCTGCCCGCTCGCGTCGAGCCGCAGCCCGTCGACGCCAAGAGCCCTCGCAACAAGCCCAAGCCCCCGACCCCCAGGAGACGCTATGAGCGCGTGGAAGCGGAAGATTAGGCAGCTGGTTCTGCTGCTGTCCCTGCTGGCGGCAGCCCCAGCCTGGGCCAGCGATCCCGCAGACAGCGGCGCCGATCCGCCCGGCGATGCCTGCATGGCCGACCCCACCTGTCGCATCCACTATCGCGAGGCTCGTCGTCTGTCGAAAGCGAACCAGACCGAGCAGGCGCTGAAGGAATACCAGGCGGCCTATGCCATCCAGCCCTTGCCTCGGCTGCTGTTCAACATCGCGCGCAGCCACCACAAGCTGGCGCAGCTACGGCAGGCGCTGCAGGCCTATGACCAGTACCTGGGCCGCGCGCAGGGCGAAGACGAAGACACCGTCAGCAAGGCCAAGCAGCACCGCGAACAAGTGCAACAAGAAGTCGACGCCATCGTGCGCGAACGAAGCTCTACGCTGCCGACCAGCCCGCCGACACCGGGCAGCCAAGACTGCGGCGCAGCCTCGGTGCAGCGTCCCGTGTACAAGACGTGGTGGTTCTGGACGGCGATCGGTGTCGGAGCCGCGGCCGTGATTGTCGCGGGGGGCCTGGCGGGCGGACTGGCGGGTCGCGGCGCATCTGGCTCGTCCCCGTCGGTCGATGGGCTGCCCGTCTATGATGTTCGGTTCTAGTGCCGGTCGACGGAAGGAAGACAACGATGCAGCAGTCGATGCTTGGATGGATGCGCGTGGGCTTGCTGGCGACGGTCGGTCTGGCCTTGGGTTGTGGAGGCGGCGACACCAGCGTCCCGACCGATCGCTTTCCGGTACAGGTGCAAGTACAGCTGCCGACGCTGCCCATGCCAGTTGCGGCGCTGGATGTGCTGGCGACGCTGAACGGACAGCTGCCGCTGAACACACAGCTCATCTTGTTGCCTGCTCCCGTTACGTCGAACACCGCGTTCCTGCTGCAGCTGCCCCAGGGCAGCCAGGGCTCTTTGAACGTCGAAGTGTTCGCACTGCCGGCGGCACAGGGCTGTGTGGCGGCCGATGGCCTGGGATCGCTGCTTTTGCCGGCATCGCCGACGCCGACAAGCCAGCTGTCGGTCGGCATGCAGCAGACCGCAGCGGGCAAGGTCACGCTGTGTCCGGTGACGCTGGAAAGCAACGGCCCCGGCATGGTGAACATCGACCATGTGCTGTACGACGGCGCTAGCTCGGTCGTGAAGCGCACCAGCTGTGTACCCGGCCGCGTCTGCCGCGTCATGAGCCTGCTGGGACAGCCGATCACGCTGTATTCCTATCCCGACACCGCCGGCAAAAGCGCGCAGTGGTCCGGTGCCTGCAGCGGGACCGCCATGACCTGCACGATCACTGTTTCTGGCCGTCATCAGGCGGCGATTCGCTTCTAGCCAAATCACGTCGAAGCGGTCGCGCTTCTTGCGTCAAATCCACGCGGTCGCGCTTGTCGCATCACAGCCACGCGATCGCGCATCCCCCGGACCGAAAGCGGCCTCCCGCCCTCAGGCCGACCCCGGGCGCTCGCAGAGTCTTTTGCGGTTAGCGCAGGCCGTCGACGGGACGCAGGCGCGCAGCCAGCCAGGCCGGATAAAGCGTCGCGCCCAGCGACAGCGAAAGAGCGGCGCCGACCACGGCCAAAAGCTCGCTGGGGTTCACCTTCACCGGCAGCTTGGTGATGTAATACACGTCGGTGTCCAGCGGCAGGCCGTAGCGATCGAAGGCCCAGCACACGACGTAGCCGGCCAGCGCGCCCAGCAGCGTGCCCAGCACGCCCATGCTCAGCCCGTGCCACAGGAAGATGCGCAGCACCGCCCAGTTCGACGCGCCCATCGACTTGAGAATCGCGACCTCACGCCCCTTTTCCAGCACCAGCATGATGCCGTTGCTGACGATCGACGACGCGGCGACCAAGATGATGAAGCACAGCGCGATGAACATCGCGATCTTTTCCAGCTTCAGCGCCGTGAACAAGCTGGCGTTCAAGTGCTTCCAGTCTTGCACGTCGAAGCCAGCCCTCAGCCCGGCGGAAGACAGCAGGCTGTGCACGGCATCCATGGCTGGCTCGGTGTCGTTGGGCGATCGCAGCTTCAGTTCCAGCCCGCTGACCTCATCGCCGACGCCCAGGAACTTCTGCGCCGTCGGCAACAGCATGTACACGTACTTGCTGTCGTACTCGTACATGCCGGAAAAAAAGATGGCAGCGACGCGGAATGGACGCGCTTTGGGAATGGCTCCCGTCGGACCGATCTCGCCCATCGGAGACACGACGTGGACCAGATCGCCGACGTAGACGCGCAGGTTTTTGGCTAGCTCGCGACCGATGACGACACCGGGCAGCACGCGCTTGGGCTTGTCGGCTGGCTTCGCCTCGACTGGGGGCGGCGAGGCTCCTTCGATCTTTTCGCTGGGCTTTTCGGGCTTTTCCGCGGGGACCGGCTCAGCCGCTGCGGATTCGGGCTTCGCGGCGGTTTCTGCCGTCGCTGGCCCCCCGGGCTTCAAGCCACCGTCGCTGGCCTCGGCGCCACCATCACGCGTTCCACCTTCGTCGGCACCTTTTGCGGTCGCGCGCGGCAAAGGCGGCAGGGCTTCCAGCCCTTGGATCTGTTCTGGGTGCAGCAGGTAATTCAGCGAGCCCTGGTCGGTGTTCTTCACCAGATCGGTGACCTGGCCAATGCTGCCGGGATCGATGCCTTTAAGAATCACGCCCGACACATTGCTTTGGCTGGTCAGCATCACTTCGCCGGACAGAAACGGCGTCGCCGCCAGCACCGCCGGCACTTTTTCGACGGCGGCCAGCGCCTCGCGATAGTCGGTAAACGGGCGATCCGGCGTCGAAACCACCATGTGCGCGTGCGTGCCCAAGATCTTGCCTTTCAGATCTTGTTCAAAGCCGCTCATCACCGACAGCGCGGTCACCAGGACACCGGTGCCCAGAAACAGCGAAAAGGTCGAGATCGTCGACACAATCGTCAGGCGCCGAATTAGCTCGACCAGCAGGCCGACCAGCACGGTGGCCAGGACGGTGACGAACTTCGCGGCGCGCAGCCAGCCTCGCAGATCCCACATGAACTGCGACAGGTGCTGGGTCAGGTGCTGATCGACCATGCGGTGTCCGATGAACACCGCCACCGTCACAAGAGCCAAGCCCAGCGTGGCCAGGCGCAGCTTGTTTAGCGCCCGCGGCAGGCGATTCGCGCGCAGGTAGCGGCCAGCGATCAGGCGCTCGAACGACAAGACGAACTAGCCTTCCGACGACAGGATGTTGCGAGCGATGACCATGCGCTGGATCTGCGAAGTCCCTTCGTAGATCTGCATCAGCTTGGCGTCGCGCATCAGCTTTTCGACGGGATATTCCTTGGTATAGCCATAGCCGCCGAAGATCTGCACCGCGTCGGTGGCCACCTTCATCGCCATGTCGGCGCTGTACAGCTTGGCCATGCTCGAAACCACGGAGTCCAGCTTGCCCTGATCGACCATCCACGCCGCCTTGTGACACAGCGATCGCGACGCTTCCAGCGCGACGGCCATGTCCGCCAGCATGAACTGCACCGCTTGATGGTTGGCGATCTGCACGCCTAAGGTCTTGCGCTGCAGGGCATAGGCGCGGCACTCGTGCAGAGCACGAGCGATGATGCCGGATGCGCCAGCGGCGATCCACGGAC
>JAYRFD010001232.1:0-1696 GCA_041908565.1 Polyangia bacterium
GCATGGTTCGCTGGTTGGTCATGCGACTGCGCAAGAAGCAGCGCGGACGTCACGGGGTGGCGGCGGCCGAATCGGACATCGGCCCGGGCATGCTGTACGCGACGGGCTTGGTCGCGGGTGGCTCGCTGGCCGGCATGCTGATCGCGTTCCTGCAGGGCTTTGCCGACCCCGTCGCCAAGCGCCTGGATATCGGGCACGAATACTGGGCGACCATGGGCAGCAGCGGCGATCTGATCGCGTTTGTCATGTTCGTGGTGCTGGCCCTGTTCCTGACCCGCCAAGCCATGAGCAAAGTTCCGCGTCTGTAGTTCCGCCCTCTGCCTCTTCGCCCCCATTCGGCCCGCCCGATCGCACAATTTCCCGTCGCTGCTCCCGGCCATAGCCCCCGCTTATGGGGCTAATAAGCACACACGATAGCTGACCACTCGACTGCGCCTCCTATACTGGCCGCTGCAACTTTTACGCGGTTGAGTCCGTCGAGCCGTCAGCAGCAGGACGGCCCATGGCTCGCTGCGCAACGTAGTGCAAGGGGGAATACGCATGAAGAGCAAGCTTATGTCCGTATCGCTGCTCGGTCTGACGCTGGCGGCCGTTGGCTGCCCCAGCGAGCCGATGAACATGATGATGATGAACCAGACGCCAGCCAAGCGAGTGTCGAAGGCCGCCACGGTCGCCATCAGCGACGACGACGCCATCGTCGCCATGGTGAACCCGGAAGACGGATCGGTGTCGTTCTTCACCACCAGCAACAACCAGAAGCTGTCCACGCTGAAGACCGGTGGAGAGCCGTCGTCCGTCGTCATCCACCCCGACAATCAGACGGCATTCGTGGCCAACCGCGCCGATGCCACCGTGGTCAAAATCAGTGGCATCCAGACTGCGACGCCCACCGTGGCTGGGTCGGTCCCCGTCGGGTCCGAGCCTGTCGGCCTGGCTCTGTCGCCGCTTGGCGGCAAGCTGTTCGTCGCCGAATACGCCGAAAGTCACCTGTCCGTCATCGACACCAGTGCGATGAGCCGCGCCGACTTTGTCGCCAGCATCCGCAACCCCCGCGGCATCGCCGTCACCAACAACGGCGACACCAACGAAGCCGACGAAACGGTCATCGTTACCGAGTTCTTCGGCGAGCCGCAGCCCGACGGTGAAGCCTAGAACAACGGTCGCAAAGGCCGCGTGCGTCTGTACGGCATCGATGGATCCGACAAGGGCTCGATCGGCTTCGACCCCTTCGCCAACAGCGCAGCGGCAACGGCGGCCGGCCTGGAAGCGACCACATCGCCCAACCAGCTTCACTCGGTGGCCATCTCGAACGGGCGCATCTTTGTGCCGTCGATCTCGGCCTCGCCTGCCCTGCCCTTGAATTCGAAGTCCAACGTGTATCCCGTCGTCTACGTCGGTGACCTGACGACCAAGCAGCCGGTGCTGGGCGGCAACGGAACGTTCAACCCCGCCGAGCAAGTCCTGACCTTCGGCGCGCCGCAGAACTTCTTGGGCGAGCTTGTCGACCTGGACTTCGTCCCCAACACCAACATCGCGTACGCCGTGTCGCGCGCGGGTGATGTCGTGCAGCGCATCGACTTCGCAGCGTCGCCGCCGGCCTTGGGATCGGGCAACAAGAAGCAGATCGACGTGCTGGGTGCGGGCAGCATGCAGTGCCAGAACCCATCGGGCATCGTCATGGCCGGCAAGCTGCAGA
>JAYRFD010001233.1:0-1762 GCA_041908565.1 Polyangia bacterium
GGACCGCATCTTGGGCGACAAGAAAAGCAGCGACGACGATGGCGACAGCAAGCAGGGATCTGGAAGCGACAGCCCGCCCCCGCGCTGGCTGCGTCAGCTGGACATGAATGGGCGCCTGCAGATCGACAGCGGCAAGTACAAGGGCGCATCGGTCCGCGACTTCTTGCTTGAGCTGACCATGGCCGACGGCAAGCTTGTGATCAAGACGCTGCGTGGGCAGGCCCTGGGCGGCAACGTCAGCGCCACCGGATCGACCGTCGACTTTGGTCCCAGCCGGCCGCGATTCAACCTGCGCGCCAAGCTGGATCGCATCGAGCTAAGCGATGTCCTGTCGATGCGCGGCGGCGACGTGGGCAAGAAGATCTCGGGCCGTGGCTCGCTGGATCTGGCGGCGGATGGCAACGGCCTTTCCTGGGCCGACATCGCGCCCCGCCTGACCGGTCAGCTGGGCATGGGCCTGACCAACGGTCGCTTCGAAGGGGCCGGCCCGACGCCGCAGATCGTGAACCCGCTGCTTGCGCAGCTGAACAACAAGTTCGGCCAGAACGGCGGCAACCGAGACATGACCATCCGCGACCTGCAGGCGCAGTTCCGCATCGAAGGCGGTCGCTTGCACACCAACACGCCGCTGAAGATCAACACCGAGGAAGGCTCGCTGGCGCTGACCGGCAGCATCGGCCTGGACAAGACCATGAACCTGGCCGGCACGCTGGATCTGCCGCCCAAGACCATCTCCGCCGCGACGGGAGGCAAGGTCGTCCCCGACAGCCCGATCCCGGTCGGTCTGCGCATCGGCGGCACGCTGACCAGCCCGCAGCTTCAGATCGCCGATCTGCCGCGCACGGTCGCGGCCTTGCTGGCGGCCGTCGCTCGTGGACGCGGCGCCGACCTGCTGAAAGGCCGCACCGGCGGCGCCCTGCCCAACGTCCTGGGTGGCCTGGGCGGCGCCAACGCCGGCGGTCGCACGACACCGCAGCTTCCCATGGGACTGCCGGGCCTGGGCCAGCCAGCCGCCCCCGCCCAGCCCGGGCAGCCAGCCCAGCCTGGACAGCCGCCTGCCAACGCCCCACCCGCCGGACAGCTACAGCGTGGCGTGCAGCAAGGCCTGCAGAACCTGTTCGGTCGCTAGAAGGGTCGACATCGTCTGCTTTGAATGCCCCCAGCGCGTCCGTGCTTCACGGCTGTGGGCCCCAGCCGTGCGCAACATTGCGTTGAGGCCATTCGAAGCGAACGCTGCAAACACCTTCGTCTAAGAACGGGGTGGCCTTCGTCGGGTTGCTGTTATCGCTGAAATTGCCGGGAACGATTGTCGCGGCCGGCCCGTACCTGTGAAGAAGCATGGGGGTCCTTGGGTGGTATACGGCGGCTCTGCGCTGCCTGTGTCGACAGACCCGCGGGGCCTTGGCCCTGGTGCTGTATGTGCTGGGGGCGCTGGTCCTGCCCGCCGTCCACATCGCGTGGCACAGCCAGCCGCATCAGCACCAGGCACACGGGCTGCGCCTACATCCGCTGGGCGCCGCGCAGCTACAGCATGCGGAATCCGACGCTCCGCACGAACACCCGACCCAGCCACAAGCCCGCGACGCGCGACCGCCTGGTACGTCCAGCCTGCAGGCCGCCAGCGGGCTGCCATCGCCCTTCGCTGCTGAAGTCGGTCACGGCCAAGGCAGCCTGTCGCACTTCGGGCTGAGCTTCCTTCCCAGCCAGGCCGCCCCTGCCCTTTGCCCCGCCTGCCTTCTGCCCCCCGCTGCGCCCCTTGGGA
>JAYRFD010001234.1:0-2789 GCA_041908565.1 Polyangia bacterium
GACCTTAACAGCGATGGGCTGGTGGATCTGGTGGGGTTGGTGGGGGGGGCGGTGCGGGTGTTTTTGAATCGTGGAGACAGTGGAGGAGGTATGGGTGAGCGCTTTGCGGCTCTGCCGGACTTTCCTCTGCCTGTTGACACGGTGGCCACTCAGCTGGCGGTGGGAGAGTTCCGCGCGAAAGGGCTGCGAGAGATTTTGCTCGCGACGGAGTCTCTGGCAGGCCCCAGCCAGCTGTATGCCATCAGGCTGGACAGCGATGGGAAGAAGCTGACCGGATCCGGCACGATGGCGAACACGCAGCTACGGACGTTGAACATCGTCACCAGCGACTTCAACCAAGACGGTCTGTTGGACGCCGTGCTTTTTGATTCGTCGTCGGACCTGATGTCGGTGACTAGCTGGCGTACGCCAAGCGCACCGAGCACTCGGCTGTACAACATCGGTCATGCGCCAACGGCTGTGGCGGTTGGGGCGCTTGACGCTGATATCTATCCGGATGTCGCGCTCGCCGTTCAATTTGGAACGGGCGGCCCCGGCAAGATTGGCATCTCGGCGACCTACGCCATGCCAGCTGGCAGCTTGCCCTGAGGGGCCGCTCTGCGACGAGAGATCACCGGCTCGAAATCGCCCCGAGCGGCTGCACAAACCGATGTCGCGGGACGGGCGGGTTAGGTTTCGCTGATGCGAGAGCGGCGAGCGTGTTCTTACGAAGAAGGCGGGCACGGCAGGTAGGCGGCCGTGCTGGCGGTGGCTTTGACGTACAGGCGCAGGTAGGCGTCGTGCGCGAAGACATCGGACACTTCGATGCGCCCCAGATCGACGCGGACACAGGCTTCGGGGCCGTTGCCGGTGGGCGTGGGAATCTTCTGACGGGTGACCAAATCCTTTTCGAACTTCTCGCGCACAGTGCGCAGGCGCGCGCCGATGTCGAGCCGCGTCGCCTCGCGCACCTGACGTCGCAGCCCATCGGTGTCCAAGCTGGTCTTGAGCTTGAGCAGGGCATTTTTGGTTTCGACGGTGGGTTCCAAGTCTGGAATCGATAGCTCGTTGTCGCGCACCTGCGGATGCCCAGCCATGTACAGGTCGCCTTCCAGCGGAACCTTGAAGCCCTTCTTCACAAAGCCGTTTAGGTGCAGCTTGGTCACCACCTGCCCGCCCGACGCGTAGACTTCCGGCCGTTCAAGGTACAGGTCGGGATAGTCCTTTGAGAAAAACAGCTTGCCGTTGGTGAAGGCCTGCTTCATCGCCTTCTGCAGTTCTTCATAGGTGGCGGCGATGGGCAGCGTGACCGTGAACGGCCCCGACGGAATGCTGGACACGTTGTGCAGCGGCGGAACCGATCCCGAGCCTTTGCCCATGCCCACTTCTTGCGTGCAGGGCATGGTGATCGACGGCGCGATCACGGCTCCCAGATCCTTTTCGATGCCCCCGGCCAGGACCGTTGGGCCGGCTTCGATTGCTACCAACCCCAGGCGGCCACAAGCCTTGGCATCACCGACGGGGAATGAGAACGGCTGCGCCAGCTTCAGATAGCTCTGTTCCAGCATGGGCCGCAGATCGATGCGCAGATCGGCCAGCTGTTTTTGGATCTGCTCTTTCAGATCTGACAGCACGCCAGCCCCCCATTCGGCGGCGCGAAGCAGTCGATCTTCGCTGGTCACGCTGACGTTGGGCGCTTGTAGCTGCGCCAGGTAATCCGACGACAGCACCGGCTGCGCCTCGGCGGCCATGGTCAGCGAGAAGCTCTTGCTGCCGACGGGCAAAAGCGCCTCGCCCGTGATGGTTGCGCGGACCCCGATCTTGCCGGTCGCCCCGTCGAAGGCAAGCGTGATCGGCGTGCGCTGCCACAGCAGCTTGCGCTGACCGAGCAGCGTAAACGGGATCTCGCCTTTGACGGGCACACTGCCCTCGATCAGCTGCGACAGGCCAGCCGAAGTCAGGCTTAAGTGCATGGTGACGCGCGACGTGGGTGGGTCCGCCATGGCGGGCCCGGGCGTCTGCGGCGGTCGCGGCGGATACAGGGCCTCGCTGCAGGCGGCCAGCGTCAGCGGCAAAGCCAACGCCAGACCCAGCCGCGAAAAGCCAAGTCGCCGAGCCGACACAGCCTTTGAACCGGGCTGCACGGGCGCCAAATCCGTCGATGCGGGAATCAAAGAAGGGTCCTTTCTGCGACGCTCTTGCATGCGGGGAATGGTAGCATCCCAGCCATGCTTGCAAGCAGATTCAGCAGGCGCGTCGCAGCACGAAAGCCTGGGGCGCTCAGCCGTCATCTGATCCCCGCGCTGCAAGCAAACCCAACCATTCGAGAGGACGCATGTCTGCTCCAGTGAGCGCGGGCTATGTCGCAAGACCCGCCATGGACGCCGCCATCGCCCGCAGCCTGTCGAGCGGCGCCGGCGCATTTTCAATCGAAGGCCCCCCCGGATCCGGCAAGTCAGCGGGGCTGCTGCATGGTCTCGCCCGCGAGATTGATCGCAGGGGCAAAGCGGGCCGTGGATTCGTGCGCATCTTGCAGCTATGGGGCGACGAGGCTCCGTCGGAATTCGCGCGGCGCCTGGTGCGCGAGGTCGGTCTGCTGAACCTGGTCGCCTATCCACAGCCTGACAAGCTGGCGCGGCTGGCGACCGACATGGCCCAGCAGCTTCCCTATCTGTCGCACGCCGGAAAGCTGTTGGCGGCGCTCTTGCCAGACGACATGCGCCCGCTGTCGACGATCGCGGCGCAGGCCTTGGCCGAATCGGGCGCGCGCGCGCTGGCCTCGGGTGGCCCGCTGTGCATCGGCATCGATC
>JAYRFD010001235.1:0-13004 GCA_041908565.1 Polyangia bacterium
ACAAGCTCGCGGGCCAGGTCGCGGACGTGTAGCTCAAGCCCGCCGATGCGCGGCAGGTACATCTCGCTGACCAGGGCCACTTTGTATTTTCGTGAAGAGTGCATAGCAGGGCTCCGCGCTCGCTTCGCTAGAGGGAACGAGAACGCGGAGGCCTACGCCTGCTCGCGACTGTCAGGACCGCTGCCCGACTTCGATCGTCGACGGGCCGACAGAACAGCCAGGGCCGGCAGCAGGGTCGCTGCCGCCACCAAGCAGGTGACTTCGCCGATGTCGGCGGCCAAGCCAAACGATCGCAGCGCCCGGTTGCTGGCCAATAGCAGCGTCGAATAACCGACGAGGGTCGTGGCCGAACACAGCGCGACGGCCGAGCCGGTGTCAGTGATGACGCTGCGAATGCTGGACGGCCCCTCGACGCGCAGGCGAGCCCAGATGTTGGCGGCATAGTCGGCACCGACTCCCAAGGTGATCGGCATCGTCACGAAGTTCATAAAGTTCAGCTTCAGGTTGATAAGCCCCAAGGTGCCCAAAAGCCAGGTCATGCCTACGGCGACGGTGAACAAGACGGGCAGGGCGCCGCGCAGACCGAACATCAGCACCACCAGGCTGACCACTCCGAACAGAGCGATCTTGGTCAGCTTGGGCGCATCGCGGTGGATGGCGTCGACCATGCCGGCGAACACCGACCCGGCGCTGGCCGCCACCCAGGTCTTGCCCAGGGCCTGCACCGTCAGAGATTCCGACAGACGAATCAGATCGTGGCCGTTCCAGCCGGCATAGTTCGTAAAGTCGGCGTCGATGCCAATCAAGCGACCGCGCTGGCCGTCCGATTCGGTAAAGGCTTCCAGCACCAGGCGCGGTAGATCATCGGCCGTCAGACGGCGCAGGTATTCCGGCGGACGGAAGCCCTGCAGGTCTTGCCATTCGCTGTCGTCCATCAGCGACCGGTTGCGGTCCAGCTTTTCGCGGATGCGGGCCAGGATCGCCAGCTTGGCATCCTGGTCGGTCGGCAGCGCCGAATTCAGGGTGCGTACCGTCGACAGCGTGTGCTTGTCGCCGCGCGCCTGATCTTGCTTGCGCATGGCCTCGGCAACGATGTCGGCCTGTTCGGGCGAGTCGACCAGCAACACGCCGTCGTTGCCGATGTAGCCCGCACCGACGTTGCCCATGCCCAGCGAGTCGGCCCGGCCCCACAGCTTTTCCGATTCGGTGGGATCGCTGCGCAGGTTGTTGAAGTTCCACTCCAACGGATCAACGGCGTACTTGCGCAGGGGCAGCAGCGCCGCGACGAACAGGCAGACGGAAAGCAGCGCCATCGGGATCGGCCAGCGCGCAAGCAGGCGACCCAGCAGCGCAAACGGCAGGTGCCAGATGCTGGGCTTGGGCGTGAACACGCCCGGACGAATGCGTTCACCCAGCAGCACCAGCGGCGGCACCAACAGCATCGTAGTGACCCACACCAGGATCATGCCGGCGGCGCCGATGACGCCGAACTGGCTGAAGCCGCGGAAGTCGGTGAAGGTCAGACTGCCGTAGGCAATGCTGGCGGCCAGCATCGCGGTGCCGGTGCCCAGCATGGTGCGCGCCATGGCCGTGGCCAGCGCCTCTTCGGTGGGTCGACCGGCCCGGCGTTCTTCGCCATATCGGGCCAATAGGACAATTGGGGTATTGATGCCATTGCCGATAATAATCGACACAAGGAAAGCTGTGTTGATGTTTAGATACTTAATCAATACCTGAGCCAGCATTAGGGCCAACAGCACGCCATACAGCGCGGGGAAGGTGACAACCAGCAGCATGCCGACGCGTCGGAAATACAGATAAATCGTCAGCATGACCACCGCGATGCAGACCAGGGTGGCCAGCGTGATGTTTTCTTGCACGGTCCGCTGTTCGCCCAGGGCCAGCGCGATGTGGCCGGTGTAGTTGACCTTCATCTGCGGGTGGAAGCGGGCCGGATTCAGGTCGTTGATGATGCCCTGCACCGTCAGGAAGGTCTGCTTGTCGCCCATGGTGGCGAAGCCGTCGCGCTGGCGCCACAGCATCACGCCGACGCTGTCGATGCCGTTCTCGCGGGCGGAAAAGTACGTCTCTTGCGGTTCGGGTGAAGCGGCCCCGGAACCAGGGGCGGCGGCGGCCGGCGCCGGGGGTGGCGGAGGGGAGCTAGTGGCCAGCACGACGCGAGAGTCCAGGTCGCGGCGCAGTGCCGAAAGTTCGGCTTCGGCATCGCCTTCCAGATCGACGAAGACCGGCAGCTTTCGACGGGCCAGGATGCGATCGAGCAGGTTTTCGGCCTTCTCAAGCTCGCTTTTTTCGGCGTACAGCCACTTCCACTTGGCGGCGTAGCGCGGCACTTCGTCGTCGGGGCGCCACTGAATCGACGAAAACACGCCCGGAATCAGTGGATCCAGCTTGGTCTTCAGCTGCTTGAAAAACCGGCGGTTGGCGATGGGATCTGGGCTGTCGACGATCAGCACCAGGTTGGTGGCGCTCTTTTGCCGACCGGCGATCTTGCGCAGCGCAGCAACGGATGGATGGCTCTCGGGCAGAAGCTCGGCCAGGTCGGTGCGAAGCTCCAGCCGCTTGGCCAGGCTGCCGGCAAAGATGCCAAGGGCCAGGGCGGCAAGCAGGATCAAGCCACCGCGACGAGCGGCCAGCCCGACATAGGCACTGCACAGGCGATCCAGGCGACTTGACGGCGGTCGGTCAGGAGGCGTCGAGACAGGGAGCGAGGTCATGTTCTTTATTCTTAGGACTAAGGCCCAAACGGGCGGTTATGTTGGTACGTAGGTTCTGCGATAATTCAGCGCTTACTGCAAGTCGGTGCGAGCTGCCAGGCGAAGTTAGGTCAGCCGGGCTGCATCGCGATAAGTAGACGGGTGGCAGACAGGAATCATCAAAGCAGCTTCCACTGCCGTCGCAGTTCCCACAGGCCGACGACGGTGACGGGGACAAAGTGAACCAGGTGGTACAGCACGGCGATGGCCAGCGCGCGCGAGGTATCGATGCCCAGCGCCGAAAAGCCCATGACCAAGCCCGCTTCGATCACGCCAAACTGACCGGGCGTCGACGGAGCCAAGCTGGCCAGGCGACCGACCATCATCAACACGACGCAGGTGCCAAAGCCCAGCGAGCTTCCGACGGCGGCGGCAGCGAGCCCAATGCTTAGGGCGTTGGCCACTTCGACCAGCAGCGAACAGGCCAGGCCGGCCAGCCAAAGCTGCGGTCGTCGCAGAAGGTGCATGGCCTGGGCGGTGCGACGCAGAAAGCTGGCGTGTTCTGGGTCTGGGGCATCGACGGCTCCGTCGCGTAGGGCTTCTGGATGCTGGGCGCCCCACAGCCACGACACCACCAGGAAGGCCAGCACGCCGCCGGCTCCGATGGCACCGCCGATGAACATCGCCTTGTTCAAAGCGTGGGGCAGGGGGGCCGAAAGCGCGACGGTGACAGCCAGGATTCCCAAGCACAGCCCGTCGATGATTGCCGTCACCAGCTGGCTGGCCACCAAGCGCCCGACGGTGTAGCCGTAGCCGCGTCGCAAAAGAACCGTTCGCACGACAAAGGCCGCGGGTGACGGCAAAAGGTTGTGCGCCGCCGAGGTTGCTAGGTAGATCGAGGTCAGCGCTCCCAGACCGACTCCGGCGCCGCGGACCGGCAGCGCACGCAGCAAAAGCCACAGGCGCAGGCTGCCCGCCAGCATGCAGACACCGACGGCTGGCACGGCCAGAAACAGCCAGCGACTGTCCACCGACCACAGCACGCGCTTGAACAGCGCCAAGTCGATCGAGCGCACGGCCAGCCAGATCAGCAGCCCCTGCAGCAGCAGCCCGACCCAGGTTCTGGTCTGCCGCCAGGCCTGTCGCGAAAACCCCGACAGCAGCGCGTCGCGGCCCAGGCCGTCTTCGGCGACGGGATCGGGGGCCGCCGACGAGGGCGTGCGATTTGACGGGGCCGAGAGCATGCGAATGGAGCGGCATCATACTCCATCCCCGCGGGGCTACCAGCGCAAATCCTCCGTCGACAACCCCGCGGATCGGCGGTCGATCGAGGCGAGCTTTGGCCGACTCCTGACCGGCTTACGATCGACCTGGGCCCGACCTGCGCCAGACCCCGCGACTACAGCGAAGTCAGGCTTTCAGGTGGCGGTCGTTAGGGGCAGGGGACGGCGTGAAACTGCCCAGACGCTTGCACTTCGCGCACGCCACCCGGCAGCGTGCTGCAGGAATAGTCGCCGTCGAACGATGTGAAGGGGTCGGGACCGGTGATGCGAAGGTTGCAGCTCAGCTCGGCGGCGCGGTCCGAGGTGAGCCAGGTCATGGGGTTCGATGTCTCGAACGTGCGGGCATCAAAGTTCAGCGGCAGCTTCAGGCTTACTTCTCCTACGCTGGCGGTGTCTTTGTCGATGCGCAAAGACGACTGGGCGGCCGCGCCAGAGCCCGTCAGGGTGATGGTGACGCCTGCCGCTCCTCCGCTGGCCGCGACGAGGATCTTCTTGATGCCGCGGTCGCACATCAGCGCCTCGGTGACGACCGGCAGCTTCAGGGGTGTGCTGCCGGTGTTCACGCCAGGTGGGGTGACGGTGTACGTCAGGTTGATGTACTGGGCGGGGCCGGTATCGGGGCCAGGACCGCAGCCGATCACCGCAGAAAACCCGCAAGCTGCGACCAGGACAGCGACGCCAAAGCGCACCCGCAGAACCCAAGGCGTAGTCGAAGGATAGTCTTGCATGCCCACACGTTAGCGCGACGGGCGGGGGGCTGTCATCCGGCATGGGGCGTAGGGGCCGGCGCAGGCTGCGGGCTCGGTTCCCGTTCGTCGGGCTTGCCGCCCGCCCGGCGGGGCGAGATGATGCGGCTCTGCAGCCCATGACCGACGTGTCCAGCAATCCGTATCGCGGCCTGCGCCCTTATGGGCAGGCCGATGCCGAGCGTTTCTTTGGGCGGCGACGCCTGGTGCAGCGGGTGATTGAGCGCCTGCAGGGCGGGGCTCGTTCCCTGCTTTTGGCCGGTCCGTGTGGCTGCGGCAAGACCTCGCTGGTGCAGGCGGGAGTGCTGCCAGCGCTGGCCAGTCTGTCGCTGCGCGGCTTTGTCATCGCACACCCTTGCCTGGACCCCTTTGAACAGCTGGCCAGGCAGGGCGTGGTCGGGGCCAGCGAGGATCTGGTGGGTGCCCTGCGACGGGCCGCAGCGCCGCTTGCGCCGGTCCTGGTGTTGGATCATGCAGAAGAGCTGGCCCTGGCCGATCTGGGCCTGCCGCAGCGCAACCTGCTGCAGCAGCTTTTGGCGGGCGCGACCGAAGCCGGCGCGTCGCTGCCGGCCGTTCTTTGGGTGCTGCGATCCGACTGGCAGGATGCTGTGTTGGCCGCCGTGCCTGCGCTGCTGCCATGGCTGGAACAGCCCAGCCTGCACATGTCGGCCACCTTGGATCTGTCCGAGTGGATGGCCCTGGTGCGCGAGCCGGCCCGATCGCAAGGCGGCGATGTCGAGCCCGCCTTGCTTTCCGCCATCGGGGACGACCTGACCGCGCTGGCCGCCGACCCGCACGCGCGTGACCTGTCCGTCCTGCCATCGCTGTCGTTTGTTTTGCAGCAGCTTTGGCAGCGCGCGTCCGGCGGCCCGCTGCGCCGTGCCGACTATCAACAGCTGGGCGGCTTGCATGACTGCATTCGTCGCTGGGCCGACGCTGGGTGGGCCGGGCTGCCCAGTCAAAGCACGGCTCGCCGAGCGCTGCTGCAGCTTGTGGCGCAGCAGGGGCCGCCCGAAAGGACGCGCCTTTTGCCGCGTCCCCTGACGCTGGCCGAGTGGCGACTGCAGGAAGCAACGCTGAGTAGCTCGATGGAGGCGACGTCAGCCGCGGCCTTGGTGGCGCTGGCCGAGACCCGTTTGCTGTACCTGGATGAAGGCGAAGACCGCGTCGAGCTGACCCACGCCTGCCTGCTGGAGTGCTGGCCGCAGCTATCGCAGCTGCATCGCGAAGAACAGCGATTTCAGACCTGGCATCGCAGCATGACGACGCTGGTGCTGCCTCGCTTGGCGACCGACGCCGGCGCGACGCTGCAAGATGCGCCGATTGCTTCCAGCGATGCCCGGTCGTCCGCTGTCACCGCCAATCGGACGCTGACTGGGGCGGCGCCCAAAGCCGACCCGGCGGCCCAGTCCGACAGCGCGGTGCCCGAGCCAATCGGCCCCGCCTCGTCGCTGTCGGGCAATCAGCTGGCTGAAGCCGAGCGCTGGCTGGTCGAGCGCCCCGCCGAGATCGATGGCGCCGTTCGTCGACTGATCGAAGACAGCCGACAGAACCGCAGCAGTCGTCAGGCCCTTTTGCGATCGCGTCCGCCGATGGCGCTGGGACCGGTGGCTCGGCCCGGCCTGCCGTGGCCGCTGGCGCTGGGCACTGGGCTGGTGCTGCTGCTGTCTGGACTGGCCGCGCAGCGCTTTGTGCATCACCGCGATCTGCGGGCGCGCGAAGTCGACCTGGCCGCCGAACGGGGCGCGCGCGCATCGCTTCTGGTGATGCAGCCCGGACAGGACAGCGCTGCCCTGGCCTTGGCCATCAAGGCCGTCTCGCCGATTCTGCGGTCTGGGCGACGGGTGCCGCTTCTGGCCAAAGAGGGGCTGATGACCGCGTATTCCGTGGCCAAGAACAGCCAGCCCCTGCACGGCCACACCGACCGCGTCGATTCGGCGGTGTTTGACCCCGGAGGATCGCTGGTATTGACCGCCAGCACCGACCGCACGGCTCGCATCTGGGACGCGCGCACCGGCCGACAGCTGTTGACCTTCCCGGGCCATCGCATGATGCTGACCAGCGCCAGCTTTTCGCCCAGCGGGCAGCTGGTCCTGACCACCAGCGCCGACGGAACGGCCCGCCTGTGGGATGTATCCAGCGGGCGCCTGCTGCACGAGCTAATCGGCCACGGCATGGCCGTCGAAAATGGGCAGTTTTCCCCCAATGGCAGCGCGGTAGTGACGGCCGGGCACGACGGCACGGCGCGCGTCTGGGATGTGCAAAGCGGCAAGCCGCTGCATGTTCTTTCTGGGCACAGCGACCGCGTTACCGCCGCGATGTTCTCACGCGATGGGCGGCGCATCTTGACGGCTAGCTGGGATGGATCGGCGCGCCTTTGGGATGCGGGCAGCGGGCGTCTGCAGCGCATCCTGGTCGGGCACAACGCGCGCCTGAACTTGGCGGCGTTTACCAGCGACGGCCAGCGTGTCGCCACCGCCGGCTGGGACCAAAGCGTCCGTCTGTGGAACGTCAGCGAACCAGCCGGAGCAGCGCCCAGTCTGCCCGCCCCAGCGCAGCTTCCCCTGGACGTTCCACCCGCCCCGACCGTGACGGAATCGCTGCCCGCCGTGCTGCCGCATGAAGAGCTGATCCAAGCCTTGGCTTTTTCTCCCGACGGAGCCTGGCTGGCGACGGCGGGCGCCAACGGCATGTTGAAGCTGTGGGATGCTCGCAAGGGGCAGCTGAAGGCCAAGCTGGGCGGGCACTACGGCAGTGTCTACGGCCTGGACTTTGCGTCGGACAGCAAGCACTTCGTCAGCGCCGGCAGCGATCGCACCGTGCGCATGTGGAACGTCGGGGTCGAACGCGCCGTCGCTGTCTTGTACGGGCACTCCAGCCACATCTATACCGCCGCCTTTGCCCCCGGCGGCGACCGCGTGGTGACCGCCAGCTATGACCAGACCGCGCGCATCTGGGATGTCCGCGCTGGCCAGCCCGTCGCCATCTTGCAGGGCCATCGCCGCGGCATCACCAGCGCCAGCTTTTCGCGACAGGGGGAACGCATTGTCACCGCCAGCGAAGATCACACGGCGCGCTTGTGGGCCTGGCCCGGCGGCGCCCTGGTCCGCGAGCTTTCCGAGCACAGCAACCTAGTCAACATGGCCGCCTTTTCCCCCGACGGTAGCCTGGTTGCGACAGCCAGCAGCGATCACGATGTGCGCCTGTGGGACGGCAAGACCGGGCAGCCCCTGCACGTGCTGCGCGGGCACACCCGACCTGTCTTTGCCGTCGCTTTTTCGCCCTCTGGCGATCGCTTGGTATCGGCCGGATCCGACCAAGTCTTGCGCTTTTGGGATCCCAAGACCGGCGCCCAAACGGCAGAGGTCAACGGCCACAGCGGCAACGCCAACTGGCTGGCCTTTTCCCCCGATGCCCGGCTGATGGTGTCGACCGGCAGCGAGGGCGAGACCTGGATCCGCGACGGTCGCACGGGCGCTCCGCTGCGGCTTCTGCGCGGTCACAGCGGGCGCGTCAACCGGGCGGAATTCTTTGTCCCTCCAGGCGCCGCCCCTGGCGAGCTGCGCGTCGTCACCGCATCCAGCGATCGCAGCGTGCGCATCTGGGATCCAGGGACTGGCAGCGCGCTGAGCGTCTTGGCCGGCTTTTCCGACGACGTGACGTCGGTTTCTCCGTCGCCCGATGGACGGCGCCTGCTGGTGACCAGCGGGGAACAGGGCGTGCGCCTGTGGGACGTGCAGGCCGAGATGCCGCTGGCCGTCCTGCCCGGCTTTTTTGAAGAGACCGTGACCGCCAGCTATAGCTGGCCCGACGGAAAGCACTTCATCGTCGCGTCCAGCGACGGGCTGTGCAAGGTCTACCGCGACGACTATCCCGCCAACCTGGCCGGCACGCTAAGCGACGCCTGCGGACTTCTGCGCTACCAGCGCGACTTCGAACGCGTCCGCGACGACTGCACCAGCGGCAACTAACAGCCTTCCGCCCAACGTCGCAGCGCCCGATCGAGCGCGGGTCATGGCGTAGCCTTCGCGGCGGCCTGCCGTTTAGCGTGCCCGCAGCCGGGCGCAGCCGTACGCAGCCCGTGAATCAGCGTTGTGCAAGCCGCTTCCCAAATGCGGGCGGATTGTCCTACGTTGCGGCGGTCTGCAGTCGATGGGCGGGCCCTGTGCATCGCCGCCCGCTTTGCCCATGTCTGTTCCGTCGCTACGCAACCCTGTACGTCGCCCAAATTACTCGGCTTGTGCGCGGGCTTCGGCGGCCCATGGACTGCCCAGAAGACTTCCCCAAGGACTTCCAAGAGGACTTCGATGATCCGACTCAATGTGAACGGCAAGCAGGTCAACGTCGATGCGTCACCCGACACACCGCTGCTATGGGTCCTGCGCGACACGCTGAACATGACCGGGACCAAGTACGGCTGCGGCATGTCGGTCTGCGGCGCGTGCACGGTGCACGTCAACGGATCGCCGGTGCGGGCTTGTTCGACGCCGGTGTCGGCCGTGGTTGGTCAGAAGATCACGACCATCGAAGACATCGAAAAGAACAACATCGGCAAGGCGCTGCAGGCGGCCTGGCGCAAGCACGATGTCGTGCAGTGCGGCTTCTGCCAGTCCGGTCAGATCATGGCGGCCACGTCTCTTTTGTCGACGAACAAGCGGCCCAGCGACACCGATATCGACGCCGCCATGTCCGGCAACATCTGCCGCTGTGCAACCTATGTGCGCATCCGCGCGGCGATCAAAGACGCTGCGTCGACGCTGAAGTAAGGGGGCAAGTCATGAGCAAGAACCTGCACAATCGCACCCACGCGACCGAGGCCGATCGCTCGGCGCTTCCATCGCGTCGCAACTTTATTCAGATCAGCTTGGTGGCTGGCGCTGGGCTGACGCTGGCCGCCTTGGCCCCCTCGGAAGCTGCCGCCCAGGGATCGGCGGCCGCGACGGCAGCAGGTGGCGCCGCTGCACCGGCGTTTGCGCCCAATGCCTTCGTTCGTATCGCCGAAGACAACTCCGTCACCGTGATGTGCAAGCACACCGAGATGGGGCAGGGCAGCTACACCGGCCTGTGCACCATCGTCGCTGAAGAACTGGACGCCGACTGGGCCCAGGTACGGGCCGAGGGCGCTCCAGCCAACGCGGCGCTGTACAACAACCTGATGTGGGGCAAGGCGCAAGGCACCGGAGGCAGCACCGCCATCGCCAATTCTTTTGAACAGCTACGGCAAGCCGGTGCTACCGCTCGTGCCATGTTGGTGGCCGCAGCGGCGCAGGAATGGAAGGTGCCAGCGGCCTCGATCACCGTCGCCAAGGGCGTCGTTTCGCACAAGGCATCGAACCGCAAAGCCACCTTTGGATCGTTGGCAAAGAAGGCCGCGGCGCTGCCGGTGCCGACCGACGTCAAGCCCAAGGATCCCAAGCAGTACGTGTTCATCGGCAAGCGCGTGTCGCGCATCGATTCGCCGGCCAAGGTCAACGGATCGGCGATCTACACGCAGGATCTAAAGCTGCCCGGCATGCTGACAGCGGTCGTCGCGCACGCACCGCGCTTTGGCGCCAAGCTCAAGTCGTTTGATGGCAGCAAAGCCAAGGCCGTGCCCGGTGTAGTTGCGGTAGTCGGCATTCCCAGCGGCGTGGCCGTGGTCGCCCGCGACTTCTGGTCGGCCAAAAAAGGCCGCGATGCGCTGACTGTTGAATGGGACGAAACCAAGGCTGTTCGCATTGGCTCGACGGATCTTTTGACGCAGTACAAAGGCTTGGCGGGTCAGCCAGGTGCCGTCGCGCGCCACGACGGCGATGCTGCCGGCGCCTTGGCCAAGGCGGCCAAAAAGGTCGAAGGCGAGTTTGTCTTCCCATTTCTGGCCCACGCCTCGATGGAGCCACTGAACTGCATCGTTCAGCTAACCAAAGACGGCTGCGAGGTGTGGAACGGCGAACAGAACCAGACCGGCGATCAGTTCGCGCTTTCTGCGGTGCTGGGCCTGAAGCCCGAACAGGTGCGGCTGAATCAGCTATTCGTCGGCGGCAGCTTCGGGCGTCGAGCCAACCCCAGCTCGGACTACGTCGTGGAAGCGGCGTTTATCGCCAAGGCGCTGGCCGGCACCGAACACGCAAGCGCGCCGGTCAAGATGCTGTGGACGCGGGAAGACGACATGCGCGGCGGCTACTACCGACCGATGTATCTGCACAAAGTCTCGGCCGGTCTGGATGCGCAGGGGCAGCTTGTCGCCTGGCAGCAGCGCATCGTCGGACAATCGATCGCCGCTGGGACGCCGTTTGAAAAGATGATGATCAGAAATGGCGTCGACATGACGTCGGTGGAAGGGGCGGCGGACTTGCCGTATGCCGTGCCCAACCTGCACGTCGATCTGCACTCGCCGCGGTCGGGGATCCCGGTGCTGTGGTGGCGGTCGGTCGGGTCGACGCACACCGCGTTTTCCGTCGAGACGATCATCGACGAGCTGGCCGTGGCGGCTGGCAAAGACGCTGTGGTCTTTCGCGAGGGCCTGCTGGCCAAGCATCCGCGCCACCTGGGCGTGCTGAAGCTGGCCGCTGAAAAGGCCGGCTGGGGTAAGCCGCTACCGACGCTGCGGGCCGGTGAACGCCGCGGTCGGGGCATCGCCGTGCATGAGTCCTTCGGCAGCTATGTCGCCCAAGTCGCCGAGGTCTCGGTGGCCAAGGACGGCACCTACACCGTCGACCGCGTCGTGTGCGCCGTCGACTGCGGCCTGGCCATCAACCCCGATCAGGTCACCGCGCAGATGGAAGGCGGCATCGGCTTTGGCTTGGCCGCGGCGCAGACCGGCAAGATCACGCTGAAGGACGGCATCGTCGAGCAGTCGAACTTCCACGACTACCCCGTGCTGCGCATGGCCGACATGCCCAAGGTCGAAGTGCACATCGTGCCCTCGACGGAAAAGCCATCGGGCGTCGGCGAGCCAGGGACGCCCGTGATCGCGCCCGCCGTCGCCAACGCGCTGTTCGCGGCGACTGGCAAGCGCATCCGCACCCTGCCCATCAACTCCAGCGAGCTAGCTGGCTAGCCGTCGCGCCCGTCGCTGCCAACCGCCGTACAGGTCCCGCCGATGAAACTTCAGGATCTTACCCAGGCGCTGCGCAATGCCTGGTTCCACCAGACCGGGCGCTGTCCGCTGTGCGGCCACGCCACGGTCTTTGTGTGCCTGGACGTGGCGACGGCGCGCAACAACATGGTGTGCGTGCGCTGTCATAGCTCGTCGCGACAGCGCCACATTGCGCAGGTGCTGCTGCGCCACTTTGGGGCCGCTTCGTCTTCGCTGCGGTCCTTGGTGCAAGGCCAAGGCCTGCGCGTGTACAGCACGGACAGCGACGATGCAATGGCTCGCCTGCTGCGCGACTGCCCGACGTTTTGCTGTTCGGAATACGAACCCGATGTGCCGCTGGGCCAGGCTCTGGGACCGCGCGCGACCTGCCAAGATGTGCAGCGGCTTACCTACCCCGATGCGTCCTTCGATGTCGTGGTGTCGTCCGACGTGTTCGAGCACGTGCGGCAGTACAAAAAGGGCTTTGCCGAGGTGCATCGCGTCCTGCGCCCCGGCGGCCTGCACGTATTCACGGTGCCGTTCTATTTCGATCGATCCACCGTCGTGCGCATCGACACGCAGGGCCGCGATGATGTGACGCTGCTTTCGCCGCCCGAATACCACACCGATCGTCTGGGCCGCCCCGTCCTGACCTATCGCAGCTTCGGTGTCGATCTGTGCGACGAGCTTCGCCGCATGGGCTTTTCCGTGGCCATCGACTTTTCGCGCTTGGCGGATCAGCGCCTGGGCCTGTTCGATAGCCAGGTGTTCGTCACGCAGCGTCTGGCCTGATTTCCTCGTCGCTGTCTGTGCATGCTGTCCGCCGCTGATCTGCTCTCGGCTTCTCCGCTTCTGCAGGAGGAGAGGTCTCGCCTGTCCCCGTACCGCCTGCACCCGGTGCTGGCTTCGACCGACCCACTGTTCGATGCGGCCTATGACGCGCTGGCTGCCTACTTCGGATCGCGCGGACAGCTAGAAGCCCGCGCCGATCTGGCCCGGCTCGTCGATGCGTCGGGCTCTCCTTGGATCTGCGAAGGCGTCGCGGTCGTGCGTCCGCTGCTGGTTCTGCTGTCCGCCGATGGGTCGCTGGCGGCTGTGGCCGAACGCTATGTCGCCTTCGATCCGGCGAGCGGCCTTTTGTCGGGTCTGGACGCCAACCTGCTGGTGCTGCCAGCGCACCGCGGGCGAGGCCTGGGACCGGTGC
>JAYRFD010001236.1:0-1859 GCA_041908565.1 Polyangia bacterium
AGCATGGCCGCGGCCAAGATCGGTCGCTGCGCGACGGGCAAGGCGACGGTCAATAGGCGACGCGGCTCGGATGCACCCAGCGATGCAGCGGCCCGCAACAGCAGCGGATCGACATCTTCCAGCGCGGCCCGCGAAGCCTTTAGGATCGACGGAACGCCATGCACCATCGCTGCGATGACGGCGGCCGTCGGCGTAAAGGTCAGCGGCTGACCAAACAGCGCTTCCCACAGCCGACCGAGCGGGCTCAGTCGCCCTAGCACCACCAGCAGGTAGTACCCCAAGACCGTCGGTGGCAGCGTCAACGGCAAGCACAGCACGGCATCCACTAGGTCGCGACCGACAAAGCGTCGTCGCGCAAGCAGCGCTCCCCCCGCCACTCCAAACAGCAGAGAGCCAGCCGTTGCGACTGCCGCCACCCACAGGGACAGCAGCAGCGGATGCCAGGGCCACGGGCCCATTCGCCCGAAGGATCCCGCCTACTGCACTTGGTAGACGTAGTCGATGCTCATCGGCGAACCGCGGAAGCGCGGGAAGCTTGTCTGCTTTAGCTGCGAGCGAATGCAGACGCCGATATCGGCCTTGTCGTACGGCGGCGGCAGGCTGATCGCTGTCAGCTTGCCTTCGCCACCGATGGTCACCGCGATCTTGGCGACTCCCGATGGCTCGCCGAATTCGATGTAGCACTCGTGGATGCGGGTCTGCACGGGGGCAAGGACGCTGTCGATCTGGCGCGGCGTCAGGCGCTCGGGCAGGGCGGCGATCTCGGCGGCCTTCTTAAGCTCTGCCACGGACAGATCTTCGCTGCCTTTCTTGGGGCAGGCGGGATCGCGTGGGTCGACGGTGACGGCAAGTCGGCTGGCGGTGCCCGGGGCTGCAGCGTGGATCTCGCCCGTGCAGCGGTCGTACACGCGGTGGCCCATCGACGCCAACATCACGCCCTTGTACGGCTGGCTGGCCGCACTGGCGGCCGCTGGCGTCGCCTTAGCCGTCGCGGAACTGGCCGCCGCGGCCGCTGGGCTGGTCGCCGCAGGCGCCACCGGTTCACCAAAGACCGAGGCGACGCGGAACACGTGCTGCACGCGCAGGCGCGGCGCGATGCGTTCGACAAAGCGGTCGGCCTTGATGCGATCTTCCAAGCGGATCTCGTGCGTGGCCAGCGGCAGCGTCACCGCCTTGCCGTTGACCATGCGCTGCAGCGGACGCAGCACCAAGTAACGCGACTCGCCGGCGATCTTCACTGGATCCGTGCAAGCCAAGCAGCCCGACACTTCCAGGTCCACCTGCTTGGCCGCCGCGTCATATGGCGAGGTATCCGGCGACACATCGGCTTCGGCCACGAAGGTGTGACTGCGCACGTAGTCGACTAGAAAGCTGCGGGCTCCTTCGCACTGACGGTGATGCAGGCCATCGGTGTCGTCGCAGCGCGCGTACAGCGGCTCTAGCAGGGTGGCCAGGTCTTTGGCGGGCACCGCCGCTTTGACCAGATCGTCAAAGTTGCCCGACGGAGCTGCCGCCGTCGCTGCCACCGGAGCGGTCGGGGCCGCCGCCTTGCCAGGGGCCACCTTGCTGGATGCGGCGGGCGCTTTGGCAGACGTCACCGCAGACGGCTTGGCCGGGGCCTGGGCTGTTTTTTCGCCAGCCGCTGAGTGAGCCAAGCTCGACAGCAAAAGAGGCAGCGAAAGGGACACCATTCTCGTCGGACGCGCAAGCGAACGGAGGACGCGAGAAGCCTTCATTGCGGCGGCATAACATGACTCCGCCGCAGAGTTCAAAGGCAAAGACGCGCGCGGACGTCGTCTACAGCATTGTCTGGCGATGCGACCCGGGGATATAAGCGCCTGTGATGTGCAGGCGCCACC
>JAYRFD010001237.1:0-2504 GCA_041908565.1 Polyangia bacterium
CGGCGACACGCCAGAGGCGCAGGCAGCAGCCAAGGTGGTCGAGGGACTTCCCAGCGAGACCGCCAAGGGCGTCACGCAGGCACTGCCGCCTGAAGAAGCGGCCAAGATGACGCAGGCCATGGCGCCAGAGAAGGCTGCGAAGCTCAGCGAGACCATGACCCCGGAAGCGGCGGCCAAGGTGCACGAAAACCTGCCGGCCGAAACGCAGGTCAAAGTGCAAAGCGAGATGGCGCCCGAAAAGATCGCGCCCATCCAAGAACAGCAGGTTCACGATCCCAAAGCGACATCGTCGAAGAAGTCGCTGACGTCGGAAAATGCCGAGCAGTTCAAGGCCATCGACGAGCTAAAAGCGCAGGCCAAGACGCCCGAAGATCTGGAAACAATCCGCAGCTGGGAAAAGGAATACGGACGCCTAAGCCCCGAAGAAGCCTTCAAGGCGGCGAAGGGATCGAACGATCAGGCGGACGCCATCGGCAAGGCCAAGGCCAAAGGCCTGACTCCGTCGGAAGAACAGCTTGCGCAGCAGAAGTCGACGACCGAGAAGCTGTCCGAGAGCATTCCCGAGATCCTGGAAGCGCAGAAAGCAGCGCGCACCGGTTCCGATGCTGAGCTGCAAGGACAGCGATCGACCTTCGAGCACGAGCTAGCCAAGCAGGCGCTGGCCAATCCCGAAGTCAACGGGGCCATGCAGGGAATGAGCGAGAAAATTCTCGACTACATCCAGCGCACGCGGGCCACGCCCAAGGAGCGCATGGAAGCGCTGCGCATGCTTGGCGCGGCTCCCGAGACTGGCTACGCCGGCGCGGTCGGTGGCAAGTCCACCGACGTTCGTCAGGTGCTGACCGGTGGCAACGTGCGCGAGCGCATGCTGGCGATTGAGAGCTTCCACAAGCTGGTCGGTGGGGACCTGCTTTCGCCAGGTGGGATCGGCATCGACGGTCTGAAGAAGATCTTCGGTGGCACGGGTCCCGTCGAGGCAGGTCAAGGACCGCAGACCTTTGGTGCAGCCGAAGTGCAAGCGCTGGAGCAGCGCTTGGCCACCTATCAGTCAGAAGTGACCGACCCCACCAAGCAGAACGCCAAGGGTCTGTTCAGTCCGCTGGCTGCAGAGAAGGCTCCGGGCGGTCAGCACGAAGGCTACGCGTCGGCCAAGGCGCAGGACATGGACACCAAGCTGCCCGCCTTCACGCGCGAACAGCTTTCCCAGTACATGGATGTGCCAGGCAGCAGCTCGACGGTGGGATCGGGCGAAAAGAGCCCGCTGGCTCGACGCTCGATCAGCATCGAAGAAGCGCATGCGATGGGGCTGCAGCTAAGCCCGCGCGAGATCGCCATCGCGCAGCAAAACGGAGGCGATCTGTCTTGGGTGCAAGGCAATGTCGCCAACATGGTCAGGCCTGACGCGCCGTTCATCTCGGGCGCGCGCGACGCATCGCTGCCGCTGCAGGCCGGCATATCGGGCACGACGTATCGCTTCATGGGCATGGCGGATCTGCTGGGAGCCAACCCGCAGATGGCGCGCTTGGCGGCGGTGGGCAACCTGGCTTCGATCGACGCGCACAGCTTCCACGAAATCGCCAGCGCAGCCCAAGGCTTTGCCGGTGGATATGACGCGGCGACGCCGTATACTCCGTCCAGCACCGGGTTGAGCATGGATCAGCTCAAGCAGATCGCGGCTGCTCGTGGCCTGTCTCTGGATGCTCTCAACGGCGCACAGTCGTCCCCGCAACCTTCCGCTGAAATGACCCCGCAATGAACCACTGCCTGCAAGGCGGCTTTGTCGTCGGACCTGACCACCTGATTCCTTCTGATCCCAGCGACTACTACGCGGGCCACGTCTTGCCGGTCGGCTGCAGTCGCCTGGTCTGCCAGGCGTGTCACGTCGCGGTGCGCCAGGCGGCGGACCTTGATCTGAAGCCCGCGGCAGAGCGCTCGGCCTGTCTGTTGCAGCACTTCGGCATTGCCATCAAGCCGATGGAACTTGGCCTGTATGGATCTGCATACCTGCCGAAGCTGTATGACGTGGCAGAACTGGCCACGTCGCCGCTGGTACAAGCGTCCGCCGGCAGCCGGCTGTATCTGTGTCGCTGCCACACCTGGACCGAAAGCAGCCAGCGATCGTTGGCGCGCGATGGCGATCCAGATCCCAGTGACCCGCAAGTGCCGTGGCTGTGCCCGGGACATCCGCTGGTCGCACTGCCGCATGATTTCGATGGCGCGATCGTAAAGACGCCAAGCGAGCTAACCGAGCTTTGTCAGCGCGCCCTGCAAGGTGCGCTGCCGAGCCGTGCACACGCCAAAGAAAAAGAAGGCGCCGGCTGGCTGGTGCGACTGCACGACCGCGTGGCCGGGACCGATCTACAAACCGAGTGCAAGCGAGCGGTGATGAAGGCCCTGGATGCCGAGGGCATCGACGCGGCAGCGCGGGCGCGGGCCTTGCTGTTCTTCACAAGCGTCGACTGCCCCGAGGCACGACAGCGCGCCTTCGAGATCTTGCAGAAGTC
>JAYRFD010001238.1:0-1947 GCA_041908565.1 Polyangia bacterium
CGTACCGCGCTCGATCGCGCGACGGCGCAGCGCTGGGCAGCGGCGCTTGCAGTTCCCGCAACGCGGCAAGCGCTGGCGGTGGATCTGGATCGCATCACGCAGGTGCCCGCCGGAATGCCAACGACCAACTTGGAAGAGCTGAAGATCTTCCTGCGCTACTTCGGAACCTATCGCGAAAACGGAACGTACTACGCCAAAGGCAACGTTACCGAGGGCAACTTCCCAGAGGGCGCTACCCCGACGTATTTGCAAGAGAGCGTCCAAGAGCTGCAGCTTCAGCGCAACAACTTCTACTGTTCGGCACTGGTCAGCGAACGACTGTGGAACGAACGCGCCAGCCAAGACAGCTACCGGCAGCTGGTGTATCGCGTCGATGATCTGGGACCCGATGCGCGCTCGCGGTATCGCCTTGCGCTGCTGCTGACGGTTATGGCGCGGGCGCGGGCCAATCGCTTCATCTTCTTCCGCGCCGACGAAGGGCTGGGTGTTCCCATTCCAGCCGGCGCCAGCAACGCGGTTTCCCCGTCGACAGCCGGCTTGTTGGCTCAGCTGCCCACCGATACCGCGGGCTTTGCCGCCGCGATCAGCGATCCGAATACGCCGATTGTCGGCACGCCTGAAGCGCCCCTTGTGTTGTTGGTCGGTCGCGTGAACACGCTAAGCCCGCTGACTTCGCTGCCTCCGGGAGTCACGGAAGTCGGAACGGGCCCCATGCGCACGTTCCGTTGTCCACCTGCGCAAGTTGCAGCGCTCATGCAGCGCACGGATATCCAGGATCTGGACATCGCAACGCCTGTGTACATCTCGATGGCAGATGCGGCGCGTGAGATCCGTCTGGGCGCACGAACATTCCCAGCCGGCATGAACGCGGCCAACACCGGCCAGGGCGTCGTCATCGGGATCGTTGACACAGGCATCGATGGCGGTCACCCGGCCTTCCTTGGCAACGCCACCGATCCAACCCGGACGCGCATTCACTCCGTCTGGGCCATGTGGCAGTCGGGTGGCCAGTCGCCACGAGCGCGCAGTGGCGCGGCCTACGAAGGAATGACGTTTGGTCGCGAACACATCGGTCACGCCGAAGTCAGCGCACTGCAAGACTGGGGAACCGACGGAAGCGGAAACCAGACTCCTGGCCACGGCACACACGTGGCAGGCATTGCCGCTGGACGCAGCCATGCCTCGCTGGGAGCATGGCCGGGGGGCATTGCACCCGCTGCAACTCTCGTCGTCGTCTCGCTGGGCACGAATCGCGGCTACGCCAGCGACGTCATCCTGGGTGTCCGCTACTGCTTCGAAAAGGCGCGTCAGCTGGGGCTGCCCTGCGTAGTCAACTTGAGCCTGGGCGCCATGCGGCATCCCATCGACGGAAGCGACCCACTGTCGCAGGCATTGACTGAGCTAGTTAGCGAAAACGTCGCCCTGACAACCGAGTATGTCGGCAACACGATTCCGCAGTACCTGCCTGGACGCGTGATCTGCGCAGCCGCAGGGAACAACCGCGCAGACAACCTGCACTGGCAGGCCAGTATCGATCCGGGCGGATCGATCTCGGTCCTCTATCAGCCCTTCTCGATCGGCGCGCAGCATCGGGGCGGGAACGACGGAGTGACCTTCTGGGCCTACAGCGAAGACGGATCCACGGTCCGCTTGGAGCTGCAGGCGCGTCACGCCACCAACGCAGTTCTGGCCACCGGTGCCGTTACACCGCAGCGCTCGCACGCCCCGGTTACATCCAACCTGCCTGGCGGATTGACGGTCAACGTCCACAATGGCCCGGCGCGTCCGAACAATCGTCACTACAACCCAGAGATCTTCTGGTCCATGCCGCTGATTCCCGCGGCGAATCCTGCGCAGGCCACCAGTCCCTGGATTCTGACGCTGCGCAACATCGGAAACTCGACCGCGCTGGTGCATGCAGCAGCCGCATTCCGCGAGTACCACGGC
>JAYRFD010001239.1:0-7321 GCA_041908565.1 Polyangia bacterium
ACAACCCGACTCCCGTTTTTCAAAACCTCTCTTGCACAAGGATCTGTCGATGCTGCGTTCTTCCTTCTTGCGCGAAAAGCTTGCTCTTGCCCTGTCGGCGGGTGAAGCCGCGGGCTCGCCGAAGCGCCCCGGTCGTGGTCGTGTTGCGGTGCGCGTGGCCAGCACGGTGGCGGCTGCCAGCCTGCTGTGGGTCGCCGGCGGCTGCAGCGGCCCGGCCGAGATGAACACAGACACGATGGACATGGCGACCACCGAGAACCCCGATGGGGCCAGCAACCCGGATGGCAGCACGGTGATGGGCGATCTGCCCTGCGAAGTCCGCGATCTGCTGACCAAGTACTGCGTGTCGTGCCACAGCGATCCGCCCAACAAGTCGCCGATGGCGCTTGTGACCTATGCCCAGCTGGTCGCTCCGTCGAAGGCCGATCCGAAGAAGAGCAACGCAGAACGATCGCTGATCCGCATGCAGGACATGACCAAGCCGATGCCGCCGGGCCCAGCGGTGACGGTGACGCAAAAAGAGATCGATGCCTTTGCAGCGTGGGTGAACGCCGGTCGCCCCAGCAAGAAGTGCGAGATGATGCCGCCGGACGATCCGTTTTCGAAGCCGCCGATGTGCTCTAGCGGCAAGACGTACATGCCCGGTGGCCCGCGCAGCGAGATGAACCCCGGTCTGGCCTGCATCACCTGCCACAAGCGAAACGGCAAGGCCGCCGAAGTGACGCTGGCGGGCACCGTGTACATCACCGGCCACGAGCCCGATAAGTGCCTGGGCGGCCCGGCAGCCGGCATGCCCGCCGCAACGGTCGAGATCACCGACGCCAACAAGCGCGTGATCCCGCTCTCCGTCAACGCCGCGGGCAACTTCCTGTACCGCGACGCCATGCCGATCGCGCTGCCCTACACGGCGGTCGTGAAGTGGAATGGCAAGACGCGTCCCATGATGGCTGCGCAGATGAACACCGACTGCAATAGCTGCCACACGCAGGATGGAATCAACGGCGCTCCGGGCCGCATCGCCCTGCCGTAAGCTCCGCCCCTCCCCCACTCTGCTGCCGCCTTGCGCCCCCCACTGCGGCAGCAATCGCTTCCTTTCCTTCCCTGCCCTTCCCAGCCGCCCGACCTGACCCGCTAGCGACCGCGCGCTTCTTTCAGCAGCCGATCGACCGTGGGTCCCAGGCGTGCGTCGGCGGGCTCATCGGATCCTTCGGCTCCTTCGTTGGCCGCATTGGCCACGGCCAGGATCTGCTGCGCGGCCTGCAGTTCTTGTTCGGCGTCCTTCTTGCGTCCCAGACGCAGAAGCGCTTCCCCGACCTGCATGCGCACCGTCGCCGAATACGGCACCAGATGGCGCACGAACTCGCTGTTTTTGACGACGGCATCCCACAGCTTGGCCTCGTGCAGCTTGGACAAGGTGCGAGTGGCCAGATCGGGATCCATGATGTCCAAGCGCAGCGCCGCTTGTAGCTCGTGCAGGCTCAGATCTCGTTGGCCTTGCTTGGCGTACAGCAGGGCCAGTCGCTCGTAGGGCTCGGAACGATCGGGATCGAGCCGCTTGGCGCGCTCAAGCTCGGCAATCGCTTCGGGAAGCTTCTTGGGATCCTGCTCGGACTGAAACGCGTATAGCTCGCCCAGGCGCTGCCGCACATCGAAGCCATCGCCACCGGCGCCGATCAGACCGCGGAAGCGAGCCTCTGCCTCGCTACGCTTGCCCTGCCGCAGCAGGCTTTCGGCTTCAGCCAGCAGCGCTTCTTTGTTGTTTGGATCACCGGCCAAGGCGGCGGCGATCTCGGCCTCGACTCGCTCCCCTTCGCGGGCGCCGGCTCCGCTGCGCACCAAGCCAACCGCCATCAGGCCATGCAGTCGTCCAAGCCGCGCCTTTTCGGAGGCGCTCAGCCGTTCCTTGGGCGTCGCTTCCAGCTGCTTGATGGCGCGCTCGAGCCCGTCGCGATCCGAATAGTCCGACGGACGCACGAAGAACGTCCCGCGATACGCCGCAAGCTGCTGCGCCAGGTCGGCGCGAAACGCTCGATCCAAGTCGGGCAGCGACATGCCCGAAATGCTGACCAGCACCTCGGGCGTGCGCTTGCCGGTCGCGAACTGGCGCAGCGCATCGACGATCTTGTCGAAGCCAAAGCGGCGCACCAAGAAGTCGATGGCCACCGCCGCTTCGTGATAGGCGATGACGATGTGCGCGACATCCTGAGCCCGCGTAAAGCCGGTGTTGATGTCGGCGATGTTCAAAAGCGTGCCGTCGCGCAAAGCGGCGTATAGCTCGGCGTGCGTGCGACGAACCCATTCTGGATGGGCCTGCGTCGTTTCCCATTCGCTAAGGCCTTCGGTAAACCAGCGCGGCACGCGCGACTTCGACAGCTGGATCGCAAAGACGTGCGATAGCTCGTGCCAGATCATCAGGCCCCAGTTGAAGTTGCCTTCGGCCGGCGATCGCCCGGTGACCACCTGACCAAACGTGACGCCCAGTGCCGCCAGCCCCGGCAGTCCGACGGTGCGAATGGCGTAGTCATCCGGGTCCGAAAACAGCTCGAGCGTCAGCGGCAGCTTGGGCGTGAAGTGATAGCGAGCCGACAGCGCCTGCCATTCGTTCTGAATCATCGGCAAAAGCAGAGGCTGCAGCAGGCCCTGTTCGTCCTTCGGCAGACGCAGGCGCAGCCCGCCCTTGCCTCGATCCTGCGGGCGATTCGACACGTCCAGCGAAAGCACCGTGTACTTGTCGGCCAGGGTCTTTTCGAACAGGTCCAGCAGGTTCTTGCTGCGGCGGTTGAACTTGTCGCCCTTCCATGCCCGTCGCAGCGCATCCAGGCCTTTTTCGTCCTGGCCCAGACGCAGATAGCCCGATCCCAGGTCGGCCAACGAATAGAAGTCTTTGGGGGAAAGCGTCGTCGCCTGTTCCAAAAGCTGCACGGCTTCTTCGTAGCGATGCTGGATGACCAGGCGCTCGGCGACATAGCGATGGAAGCTGCTGTACGTCGAGTGCTGCGCCAGCACTTTGGCCTGCAGCGCCGTGAATTCTTTGCTGCGATCCAAAAGGTACAGCGCGGCGGCGCGCACGCTCATCGCGTGCAGGTCCTGCGGGTTCTGCGCAAGCAGCTGATCGGTGATCGGCAGCGCGTCTTCGTAGCGCTCGCTGTCGATGGCGATCTCGGCGCGCAGAGCCAGGGCCAAGGGCTGCCGCGGCTGGATGCGCAGGGCATGGGCGATGTCGTCTTCAGCGTCGCTGACGCGGTTGCTGCGTTCCAAGCGCACGCGAGCCATCAGCGCCAGTCCTTCGGCATTTTCGGGATCGACGGACAGCGCCTCGGTCAGCGATTCTTCGGCGTTGTCGGCGCGGTACTTTTCCAGGAAAAGCTCGGCCCACTCGAGGTTGGCGCGGGCAAGCTCGGCCAGATCTTTGCGTTCTTTGGCGGCGGCCACGGCATCGCGCAGCGTGTCGTTGGCGTCGTGGTAGCTGCCCAGATAGCGCGCCGCCACACCCAAAAGGCGCAGCACGTGCGGATCCTTCATGTCCAGCAGGCCGGCGTCGTGATCGTCGAAGAAGCGGTTCCAGATGGCACGTTCGCGTTCACGGTCGCCACGCTGACGCAGGCACAGACCCAGTTCCAGCCGCGCATCCAGCGCTTGCGGGTCGCGGGCCAAGTGTTCGTTCAGCCGCTTTTCCGCCTTTTCCAGCTGCCCACTGCGTCGCAGAGCCGCGCCGACCAGCGCTTCCGCTTGCGAACGCAAGACCGGCGTCTTCAAGCTGGGCAGAGCGCGGTCAACCGCCCGCACCACGTCGGTGTAGGCTCCGGATCGCAGCGCTTGCCAGGCCGGGGCCAGCGGTCCATCCAGCACCAGCGGCTTGGCCGGCGGAGCCTTCTTTGCCTGCGCAGCGGCGTTCGGCACACCAGTCGGTGGTCGTCGCTTGCCCGTGGACAGCGGGCTTGCCTTGCCCCGCTTGGCCGCCGCGCTGGGATCGTCCTCCGTCGCGGATTCGCCGGGGATGGGCAGCGCGGCTTGGCTTTTCGCCACGTCCAGCCAGGCCGAAGGATGAACCCGCACGCCCAGAACCAGACCGACAGCCAGACCAACAGTCATACCGGCGACGGACAGCCGGCCAGCGATGCGAGCAGATTGGGCGAGGCGCAACATGGCAAGCAGTCTACCGCCAAACCGCACCGGGGCGGCCACACGCACGACAGACTCGGCGGCGCGCTCTGCTAAGCTACGCTCTCCCTTTTTCTCCACGCTCGACGCGGAACGGCCCGAGTGGCCCAGCCGCAAGGAGGTCCGATGCATCGCGTTTCTGAATCGCTGCCTGCCCTGTGCATCACGCTATTGCCGCTGCTCGCATCGACGGGCTGCACCAGCCCACCGCAGGAGCTGCCGCCGCTGCCCGCAGGAGGCGCCGGGCAGTATCTGGCCGTGGCGACCAGCGACTTCCAGACCGGGTCCCTGCACACCATCGAGCTATCGACGCTGAACGTCCGCCGCGACATTGACGTGGTCGATGCGCAGCCCGTCGTGCGGGCCTATGGCTCGACGGTGTATGTGCTGGACCAGACGCACGGCACGGCGCGCGCCTATGACACGGCCCGCGACTTCAAAGCACCGACCGAGCTTGTTCTGGGCAAGACGCCCGAGGTGCCCCCTGCGCAGGCCAATCCCTATGACCTGTATGTGAACGCAGCGACGAATACGGCCTATGTCACGCTGTATGGCAGCTTTGGCTCGACGGCGGTGACCGGCGCGACGGCACTGGGCGTGCTGGATCTGACGCAGCCCACGGCCGGCATTCGATCCTTCATCCCGCTGCCGGTGGCCGCTGGCGATGGAGACAACAACCCCGATGCGTCGCGCATCCACGCGTGCGGCGACTTGCTGTACGTGCTGCTGCAAGACCTGGATCGCACGACGTACCAGCCCGTGGGCCCCGGTCGCTTGGCCATCGTCAGCCAAAGCAAGGCCAGCCTGCAGGGCACCATCCAGCTTCAGGGGGAAAATCCGACGGCGCTCAGCGTGCTGCCCGGCTGTTCGGAAGCCATCGTCGGCAGCGCGGGGGATCAGTTAAGCGGCGCGCTTAGCGGCAAGAGCGGCATCGAGCGCGTGGACTTGGTCAATGCACGATCACTGGGCCTGCGGCTGCGCGACAGCGATCTGGGCGGCAACGTCAGCACCTTGGAAGCAACCAACGGGCATGACGTGTTTGTCGATGTCTCGCGCCGCGTCGGCACCCGCTACGAAAACGACGTGTTCCTGGTCGATGCGGTCAGCGGCCTGATCAGCCAAAAGGTGCTGGGGCCCATGCGTTACGTACCGTCGCTGCGCGTGGTCGGGCAGCGCGTGATCGTGCTGTCGGCCGGCAGCGCCGGCAACGGTCAGCTCCCCCCCGGTCTGTACATCGGTCCCGCCAATGGCCAGGCCCTGCCAACGACTCCCATCGACCTGGGGCTGGCGCCGATCTCAAGCGATCTGTACGCCCGCTAGCCTGCCGCCTTCCCTGCCTTTTTGACCGCTGGCCCGCCCGGCTGCCGCGCGGTCGTGATGCGTCCATCCCCCCGCCAACACAAAGAAATTCGGCATTGTTCTTACGAACTGTTGTAAGCTCGTAAGTCACGAGTGTCTTGCGCTAGACACTGCCCCCGTACCCCCCGAACCCAAACGATCCGTCTGCTGGCACAGATACCTTGGCGCAGAAGCGAATGATGGGCGGTTCGCGTCAGTCATAGAACCAACTATTTTCGTAAGGTAAAAGCCAGTAGCTGACCAAGTTGATAGCTACAAGACCCTTTATGGAGGATGAAATGAGTCGTGCATTGCAGGTGTGTGCCGGATTCGTCGGGCTGGGGATGGCCCTGACGCTGGGGTCATGCCTTTCCCCGCAGGTCGGGGCGCCGTGTCCGATTCCGGAAAAAGCGACCGATGCACAGCGGCAAGCGGCGCTGTACAACTGCTTCACTGTTCAGGGCGAGCAGTTCTACGACGCGCGTCCGAAGAAGGATGTCGACATCCTGTTCATGATCGACAACTCGCGCTCGATGGCGCCCAAGCAGCAGGCGTTGGCCGTCAACATCCCCAAGTTTATGAAGAAGATTGAGTCGTTTGGCGCCAACTATCAGGTCGGCGTGGTGACGTCCGACGTGGGCACGACGCCCAACGCCAGCTTCACGTATACAAACCCCGACCAAGCCGAGTGCAACACGTTTAGCGGCGACGATGGCTTGCTGCAGATCAAGCCCTGTACGCAGCGCACCAACCTGTCGTCGGAAGCCAAGAACGCCTGCAATGCGCTGTGCACCAAGCCGACCTTCGCCAACGCGACGCAGCTGACCACCGACGGCAAACGCTGGATCTCGAACATCGAAGGCAAGACCAACGTGCCCCAGGACATGGTCCTGGATCCGATGACCGGCAAGATGGTCGACCAGGGTGTGATCACGGCCTTCCAGTGCATGGCGCTGGTCGGCGACGGCGGCTGCGGCATGGAAGCGCCGCTGGAAGGCGCCAAGCGCGCCCTCGACGGACACCGCACAGAAAATAGCGGTTTCCTGCGTCCGGGCGCAGCGCTGGCCGTGATCCTCATCACCGATGAAGAAGACTGCTCGGTGCAGATGGCACGCCGCAGCGAGACAGCACCGCCGACCAAGGACTGCTCGTCGCCCGATCCGAACGCCGCCTGGGACTGCTTCAACACCGACTACCGCTGCCTGGCGCGCAGCATGCAGTGTGACCAGCCCATGAATTCGCAGGGCGCGCACACCAACTGCAAAGAGCGCCCGGACAACTTCCTGGAGCCGATCAGCAAGTACACCAAGTTCTTCAACTCGCTGACCGACAAGCTGGTCATCAGCGGCATCTGGACGGTCCCGTCGACGACCGATGGCGGCAAGCTGGTGGTGCAGCGCAGCGTGGCCGGCACGTCCAGTGCCTTCCTGTCGCTGGCCGGTGGCACCGACGCTTCGTGCAAATACAACGGCACCGACGGTCGCTTTAGCTCGGTCTGGGGGAACGCCCAGCGTCGCCTGTCGGCCTTCGCAGATAGCTTCGGCAAGGACGACAAGGGCAACGCCAAGGCGCTGCAGATCAGCATCTGCGACATCGACAAGTACGAGGGCGGCCTGAACGAGATCGCCAAGTACATCGAAAAGACGCTAGAGCCGAACTGCCTGCCGGTCGTGCCCAAGATGAGCAGCGGCCAGCCCGTGTGCATCGTCGGCGACGTAGATGACACGCAGAAACAGTCGCTGCCAGACAAGACGTTCCCGGTCTGCTCTACAGCCTGCTGCCAAGGCTGGGCGAATGCGGATCAGGCCAGCACGGAAGACCC
>JAYRFD010001240.1:0-5754 GCA_041908565.1 Polyangia bacterium
CCGGGGACTTGCGGTGCTGCACCATCGAAAGACCTCTTCACGTCCATGGTATCGCAGGCACCGCCGAGGCGTCCTGACTTCAATCCACCGTCGCAGCATCCAGATCGCGCAGAAGCGCCCGCAGCGTCAGTCCCGCCGCGATGGCAAGCGCCGACAGCAGCAGCGCCCCGACAAGTGGGTGGCTGCCCCAGTCCAAAAGCCACAGGTCCAGGCGCAGCCGGCCGAAGTGCGAAGACACGTCGATGGGGCGGGAAAACAGCGCATTCCACGGCGCATCGGCCGTCAGGTTGGGGTCACGCCGCGCCAGGTGGCTCAGCAGCCAGGGGTAGCCACGCAGCGGCGCGAACTGCGGCACGAAATAGACATGCGGCAGGTAGTCCACCGACCACACCGGCCCGCCCATGGCATCCCGCACCGTCTGCGCGATGCGCAGGAAGTGGTCCCAGTACAGCGAGGCGCCGAGTAGCTGAACGATGCCGCCGCAAAGAAATAGCGCCGCCAGCGCCGCCTGGCGCAGACGCTGTCGCCCGGCCTGCAGCGCCGTCGGCAGCCAGGGCAGACACAAAAGCAGCACGAGCGGCGTGAGCGGCACCATCAAGCGCGGCCCCCAGCAGAACGCGCCGTGCCACAGGAAATACTTGGCGTTCAGCAGCGTGATGACCGCGATCACCGCGCCAACCAGCGCGGTCTGTCGCCTTCGCTCGCAATCCCCGTCGGTGACGGCCCGCGGCAGCCCCAACACCGCCAAGATCAGCGGCGGCGAGTACAGGAAGATGCTCTGTCCCGACGACAGCGTATAGCCGTACAGCGCCGGCCACAGCTGACCTGAAAACAGGTCTCCCCAGTAGCCAGTGCGAAACGGCGAGCCGGTCTTGACGAAGTTGTGCCACATCACCAGCCCGACAAACGGCAGGAAGGAAAGCAGCGCCATCGACAGGCCCAATAGCGCGCGAGAAAGCGGCAAGGGCGGCTGCGGCGCCGCTGGGCCTTGGCCGGCTCTGGCAGTGGTGGCCGCGTCGGATCCTTCCAACGCATTCGACGGGCTGGACGCTGACAGCGCTCGCGTCGCGCGAAGGAGCGACCAGACGACGGGAATCGCGCAGATCGGCAGCACCACCGCATACACCAGCTTGGCGTTCAGCACGACACCGGCCGCCGCGCCCAGTCCAGCCATGCCCAGGGGGCTCATGCGCTGGGGCTGGGCTTGCGTCAGTGTGCGTTCGACCAGCCACAACAGGGCAAAGGTCTGCAGCGACTCGGAATACGGGCTGCGCGCGTAACAGAAGCAGATCGTCGACAGGCCCAGGCCCAGGGAAAGCAGCAGCGACAGCTTGGGGCTGGCGCCGCGCCGACGGCACAGGCGAAAGAACAGGCCGGCCGTCATCGCCATCAGCGCGGCCGAGGACAGGTGACAGCACAGCGCGTACAGCGCAGGCTGCGGCTGGCTGCTGAGCTTCGACAGACCACGGAACACCAGCAGGCTGGGCAGCGACGCCAGCACATTGCCCAGCGCTGCAAAGCCGTACTTCTTGCCCGCGTACACGGTGAAGAAATAGCTCGGCGCGTCGATGCTGATGTCCAGGGCGCCGCGGTCCAGAAGCGAACGGGTGGTCTCGAACGTGATGCGGGCATCACCCCAGGGGGGCTCGCGGCTCATCAGCAGAAAGAACACGAAGAACAGCAAGGCAGCGACACGCCGCGCCACGTCGGGAACCTCCAAGCGATTGGGCACGCTAGCAGAATTTGTCGTGCACTTGGGACGCTTCCTGCGTCGACTGAGCGCGCCTGATTTTTTCTGGTGCTGGGTCTGGCTGGCGACCGCGGATGGGGTCGCGCAAACACAGGGGTTGACGTCGCGCCTGGCATGTTCGACTGTCGCCCGCCGGACAAATACCGGACAAACCAGGTGACGATGCGGGCGTGGACAGGGCTGTGGATGGCATGCGGGGCAGTGGCCGGCCTGTGGCTGTCTCCGGTCGCGCTGGGCCGTCCGCCCGCCAAGCGATCCCGCCTGCCCGCGCTGCCTGTCGAGGTCTCGCCCTGCCTGGCCGGCGCTGTTGAAGAGTCCGAGGTTCGTCGGCTGCTGGCGATCGAGCTTGGCTCGCTGCCGGCGCCGATGGCCGCGTCTGTGGCGGCCCTGCGCGCGGCCCTGGACTGCAGCGATGGAAATCCGCTGGTGGCCGACCTCAGCATTGAGGTTCCACAGAGCGGGCAGAGCGCCCTGCGCTCGGTTGACCTGTCGGGGCAGGTGCAGTCTGGGCGGGCCCGTCTGCTGGCCCTGGCCTTGGCCGAGCTTGCCCAAGCTGTCGTCTACGAGCAGTCGCTGCCCGCCGCTGCCCGCGACCGTCCGCCCAACGCCGCCGCGTCCTCGACACCACCACCTTCGCAGCACGACATCCCGTCCGCCGCGCCCGTCGACCCGCCCCCGACCGCGCCCCTTGACCCGCCCATGGCACGGCCCGCCGCAACGAAAAGCAGCGTCGATCTGGCCACTCCCGCCCTGCCGGCATCGCAGCCGCAGCCAGGCGGTCTGTACGTTCAGGCGGGGCTGGCCTTGCTGCTGCCGTTTGCTCTGCAGCCGGCGCCTCTTCATGTCGGGGGGGGACTGCGCCTGGGCGGCGATCATCGGCATCACCTGGGCTGGGACTTCGACATCCAGGGCATGGCCGCCCGTCGCCGCACGGCGCTCGGCGAGCTAAGCAGCGATCTGGTGTCCAGCCGCGCCACCCTGCAAGCGCACCTTCCGCTGTGGGCCCTGCGCCTGCGCCTGGGGCTGGGCCTGCGCGTCGGAGCGGCCCGCATCGCCGGAGCCCCCAGCGACGCCTCGCAAGTCGCCGCCCAAGAGCGCTGGGCCCCGGTGGGCGGACCGCTGGCTGCCGCTGCGGTGACCTTGGCCCCGGCCAGCCTGCGCCGCCTGCGCATCGATCTGGGGGTGGAAGGCGGCTATCTGCTGTGGTCGGCTACCGCTCGCGTCGACGGCATGCCCGCCCTGGCCCTGGCCGGCCCGTGGCTGGGGCTGTCGCTGTCGCTGGGCGCATCGCTGGGCCGCGCGCGCGGCGCGAAGTAGCCGCTGTCCGCAGCCGTCGGCTGGCAGTGATCCGCTGGCCGTGGCGTTTTCGCCTGCACTGTCACAAACGGCCACGCAGCAGAATCGAAGCGATCGGCACGCGGTGGTTCTGCAATGCCCCGGCCCCGCCAGGTCGCAGCGCGATGGTCGTCCCAGCAGCGACGACCGGACCCGCGACGTGAATGCCAGACGAGACCCACGCGGCCCCGACAACACATCAACATAAGAAAATGAACTGTTTAATGTGTCTTATGTTTGTTCGTGTTCGGTCTGCGCACGCCGCATTCCACGAACCAGCACCACGCTCGCCAAGGCCGGCACGGAGAACCCCATGACGCCGCTGGACCGCCCCCAACCCACCGCCGGTCGACGCTCGATTCAGCACGGGCTGTTGCTGGTCTTGGCCACCGCCGGTGTGCTTCTGGTTTTGGATCTGACCTTTCTGGGCTGGTTGGCCAAAGGTTTCTACGATGACGCCCTGGGCCCGCTGCGACGGCCCAGCGTGCACGGCCCGGCGGCCGCGCTGTTTTATGTCCTGTACCTGGGCTTCGTGCTGGGCGTCTGCATCCTGCCCAGCGCATCGATCCGCCAAGCGGCGGTGCGCGGCGCCAGCCTGGGCCTGCTTTCCTACGCCACGTTCGAGCTAACCGCCTGGGCTGTCCTCGCCGGCTGGCCGGCCGCCTTGGTGCCGGTCGACATCGCCTGGGGGGTCGTCCTGACCGCCGCCGTCAGCGCCTTGGGCAAGGTCGTCGATCGCCGCCTGCTGCCCCTGTCGCCCCAGGCCGCCGCATGAGCCGCGTCGAGCCGCTTGTCGTCACCTGGGCCCGTCGCTCGCTGACCATCCCGCTGTACTTCAGCCTGGCCGCGCTGTTGCTATTGAGCCTGCCACTGTGGCTGCCGCTTCTGGTTTTGCTCGACGGCATTACCGACCTGGCGGCCGGTCGATACGGCCTGTGGGCCCGCAGTCGCGCGGTCTGCTTCCTGGCGCTGTACTTGGTCTGCGAGGTGATCGGCGTCGTAGGCGCCGCGGGGGTCTGGCTGGTCAGCGCCGGCGGACGGCTGCCCGATCGGGGGACCTTCATCGAACGCAACGCCGCGCTGCAGCGCTGGTTCACCGGAACCCTGTTCCGCGCCGCCCTGCGCCTGTATTCAATGGGTCTTGAGCGCACGGGCTTCGACGGCGATCTGGCCGGCCCCTTCCTGCTTCTGGTGCGCCACAGCAGCACCGCCGATACCGTGCTGGCGGCCGCCCTGGTCGCAAACCCGCAGCGCCTGCTTCTGCGCTACGTCCTCAAGCGTGAGCTTCTGTGGGATCCCTGCCTGGACATCGTCGGCCAGCGCCTGCCCAACGCCTTCGTCGATCGCTCGGGATCGCGTCGCCAGGCCGAGCTTTTGGCAGTGGCCAGCCTGGCCCATGGGCTGGATGCGCGCTCGGCCGTGCTGATCTATCCCGAAGGCACGCGCTTCAGTCCATCGAAGCGCGACCGCGCTGTTGCGGCCCTGCAGACCGAAGGCAAGCCCGAAAGCCAAGCCGACCTGGCCCCCATCGCGGCGGGCTTTCGCCACGTCCTGCCGCCGCGTCTGGGGGGACCGCTTGCACTCTTGCAGGCCGCCCCGGGGGTCGATGTCCTGATCTTGGAACACAGCGGCTTTGAAGGAGCCGCGACGCTGCCCAGCCTGTGGCGCGGGGCGCTGGTCAGAAAGACCCTGCGCGCTCGCCTGCGCCGCATCCCCGCCGCCGATATCCCCGCCGATCGCCGCGACCTGTGGCTGTTTCAGCGCTGGGCAGAAGTCGACGCCTGGGTGGCCGCCGCGCATGCCGCCGACCCCTCCCCAAGCCGGAGCCAGCCATGACCCTTTCGCTGTTTGTCGCAAACTACGCCGCCATCTTGGCGCTGATGACCGTCCTTTGGATCGTCAGCGTGGCCAAGCGCAACGTCAGCATCGTCGATCCCTTCTGGTCGATCGCCTTTCTGATCCCGACCGTGCGGACCGCGCTTGGGACCGGGCTTTCCGAAAAGAAGATCGCGCTGCTGCTGGCTGTCACGCTGTGGTCGCTGCGGCTGTTTGTGCACCTGTTCGTGCGCGGCCTGGGCAAACCGGAAGATCCACGCTACGCCGCGTTTCGGCAGCGCTACGGCGAGCGGCGCTACTGGTGGTTCAGCTTCTTCCAGGTCTTTGTGCTGCAGGGCACGCTGGCCGCGCTGATCTCTCTGCCGCTGCAGATCACGGCGGCCGCCCCGGTGCCAGCCGCGCTGTCGATCGTGGACGGGGTCGGTCTTTCGCTGTTTGCCCTGGGCTTTCTGTGCGAGTCGATTGCCGACGAACAGCTTCGCCGCTTCCGCGCCTTGCCCAAGGACCCCAATCGCGTGCTGTGCACGGGGCTTTGGCGCTACAGCCGTCATCCCAACTACTTTGGCGAGGCACTTCTGGGCTTTGGTCTGTGGCTGCTGTCGGTCGATCAGCCTGGTGGTTGGCTATCGGTGCTGGCGCCGATCGCCATGACCTTCCTTCTGGTGAAGGTGTCGGGCGTGGCCATGCTGGATGCGTACATGACAAAGACCCGCCCGGCCTATGCCGACTATGTGCGCCGCACGTCCGCCTTTGTGCCGTTTTGGCCGCGCCCCTCGCAGGACACCCCGCGGCTGTGAAATGCTGGGCTTGTTCAAGTGGAGAGGACGCATGAG
>JAYRFD010001241.1:0-2054 GCA_041908565.1 Polyangia bacterium
CAGCATCTTCGGCGACCAGGATTCGCAGCCCCGCGACGGCGGCCGGCTTTGAGCTGCCCCCTTCCGTCCGCGAAGCCCCCGCAAGTCGCGAAGCCGGATCAGAAGCAGCGCTCGTTGGTGATGCGGGGGTCGTTGACGCTGCCGCAAGCGCAGCGGTTGCTGCGGTTGCGGCTGATGCGGTCGCCGTGGATGATGCAGCGGTTGTGGGTGATGCGGTCGTTGTTGGCGATGCGACGGTCGAAGCCTGGGCGGTCTGTGTTGCGGGTGCCGCTTCATCGCGAAGTGCAGCGTCCGGGCTCGCTTCGTTATCGCTGCCCGACCGCAGCCGAGCCAGCAGCGCACGCGGACGAAGCGGCGTCCGCACCACATGAACCGAAGACGGCCAGTCGACGTTCCGCCCAAGCGGTGCCAAGACCCAGATGTGCGGTCGAGCCGCCGAAGGAACTTCGTCGACGGCGGCAAGCAGCATGTTCCGTTCTGCAGCAGTCAGGGCAGCGGGTACCACCACGATGTCGCAGTCGCTTGCCTGAGCCAGTGCGCTTTTGACATCAGCGCAGGAATCGACGCTGCGACAGGGGCGACCGCACTGCTCGGCCAGATCCGAAAGCAGCCGGTGATGCGTCGGGCTTGGCTGCACCAGCAGCAGGCTGCGCCCCGCTTGCGCCATGGAATCCGTCGCTGCGGTCTGGGTCGACGAAGCATCTGGCACCACGCCCAAGCGCAGCGAAAACGAAAAGATCGAGCCGCTGCCAGGCGTGCTCTGCGCGGCGATGCTCCCCCCCATCCCATCGACCAAACGCTTGCAGATCGCTAGCCCAAGTCCAGTGCCGCCAAAGCGCCGACTGGTCGATGCATCGGCCTGCGCGTAGGGCTGAAACAGCCGTTCCAGACGGTCGGCAGGAATCCCGATGCCGCTGTCTTGCACGGCGCAGTGCAGAAGGACGTGATCGCCCTTTCGATCGGCCCGAACATCGACCAGGACGGATCCCTGCAGCGTGAACTTCACGGCGTTGCTGATCAGGTTGACCACGATCTGACGAAGCCGCAGGCGATCCCCGATCAAGGTCGTTGGCACGTCGCGGGCCGCCAGATATTCCAGCGAGATTCCTTTTTCCCCGGCCTGGACCGCAAACAAGGACAGCGCGTCTTCAATGCAGTCGCGGACATCAAACGGTGCCTGCTCTAAGTCCAGCTTCCCAGCCTCGATCTTCGAGTAGTCCAGGATGTCGTTGATCAGCGCAAGCAGCGTCTCGGACGCGCACTGGATGGCGCGCGCAAACTCAGCCTGCTGTTCGTTCAGCGGCGTGTCGCGTAGCAGCGACAACATTCCCAAGACGCCATTCATCGGCGTCCGGATTTCGTGGCTCATGATCGCCAGAAACGCACTCTTGGCGCGATTGGCGGCGTCCGCTTCTTGCGCGTGGCGCTTGGCTTCTGCCAGGGCCTGGATGCGTTCGATCTGATGCTGATAAGCATTCCGACGCAGGCGCAGGACGATGACGCCCACCAGCAAGGCCAGGCAGCCCACGCCCAACAGGCTCAGCATCAGCGACTGAGACAACAGGTGCAGCCGGCGGTCCAGATCGCGGGTCCACATGTCGACGCCCACCACGCCGACAAAGGCTCGCTTCGAATCGAAAAATGGAGCGAAGGCGCTCATGTACTTTCGACCCGAGCGCTCGCGAATCGGTGCAGGATTCACGGTGGCGTTCTGGCTGCGCAGCGAAAGGAAGAACTGCGGATCGCTGCCCGGATACCGATGCCCAATCGGGTCAACTGGCAGCTTGTCTTCGGGGTCCCGTCGGATGTACTCGCTCTGCAAAATGAAGTGGATCTCGTCGCCGTGCAGCACCGCCGTATAGGCATAGATGATGTCGCGGCTAGCGCTTAAGAAGCGCGAGATCGGCTGCAGCGCTCGACGATGTTCCGGCGAGCCGGCCTGCGCTTCCGAACGAATCGTCCGATGCAAGTCGCCATCGATCTGCGCAGCCAAGGTCGCGGCTAGCTGAGAAAGCTCACTCTGCACGGCCGCAATCAGCGCGCGTCGCGCCGTC
>JAYRFD010001242.1:0-3575 GCA_041908565.1 Polyangia bacterium
GCGCGCACGTAGCTCTGCAACATGCTCTTCGCTAAGGCTCTTGGTCGCTGGAGCTAGCTGCGCGATGAACTGATCAAGAACCGCACGGGCTTCGTCGAAGCGACGCAGGCGTTCGTATAGCGCGGCCAAGGACTCGGCGGGCAGCAAGTCATGCGGAGCCAAGCGAACGGCTTCCTTCAGCAGTGACTCGACGCCTTCGATGTCCGTCGGTGGCTGCACCAGCGCGGCCTGCGCACACAGCACACGGGCCAGGCAGTGCGGCAGATCGCGCCGTCGGTATTGCTTTTCTAGGTCACGACAAAGCGGCCCGAAGTCATACGGCAAGTGTCGCTGCGCCGCCAAGCTGACCAAAAGCTCAAGGACGCTGATGCTTTCGGGATACACGTCCATGGCCGCGGCGATGCTGTCGCAGGCCATGCGAACCTGACCCAGACGAAGTGCGACGATGGCGCGCCTGCGATGGAACTCGCTGCGTTCGCTGGGTTCCCCTTCGCGGCTGGCTTTCTGCAGCAGCACTTGGCTGGCCGCCAAGGCCCGTTCCCAGTCGCCGCGCTGGAAGTACATCGCGAACAGCGCGCGGTTGGCCGGCATGCTGTCTTTGTCGACGCTGAGCGCTTGTTCGAAAAACTCAATGGCGCGCGACGAATTGCCCAGCCGATCCAAGAAGATCTGACCGATGTGCGCCAGGATGCCGGCGCGTTCTTTTTCTTCGGTCCACAGCTTGGATTCCAGTTCCAGCGTCTGCGTGACGCGCGTCCAGTCTTCGCGGCGAATGTAGATATCGCGCAGGCTGTGCAGGGCCGGCAAGCAAGCGGCCGACGTGCGCACCGCTGCTTCGTAGTAACGAATCGCGTCGTCTTCTTTGCCGAACTTGGCCTCGGTCACCGAGCCGCACTTGAAGTACAGAAGCGCCTTCTGCGCGCGATCTGTGACCAAGCGAATTTGTCGGCGGGTCACATCGATCAGCTCGGCCCAGCGCTCGTTGGCTTCAAACAGACGAGCCATGGCGTCGAGCGCCTCGCGATGTGTCGGCTGCACCTCGATAACGTGGCGATAGGCTTGGATGGCGCGATCGTGATCGCGCAGGCCTTCTTCGCACAGCGTGCCGATGCGCATGTTCAGCGCGATGATCTGCTGTTCGTCGACGGAAAGGGCGACGCGCGTGGCCAGCAGGTTGTACAGCTTTTCGTTGTCGCGGCTGCGTTCGTAGTGACTCTCTAGCGCATCCAGGGCATCGGGATCGGTCGGGTCGACGGCGTGCAGCTTTTCGTAAAAGCGCACGGCTTCGTTGATGTCGCGCAGCTTGGCCGTGGCGACCTTGGCCGCTCGACGCAGAATCTCGACGCGCTTGATGTCTTCACGCACCAGCGAGGCGCGCTTTTCGTACACAGCCAGAAGTTCACGCCACTGGTTGCGACCGGCGAAGATGCCTTCCAGCATCGTCTGCGTGTTGTCGTTTTCGGCGTCTGTTTCCAGCGCGCGCATGTAGCAAGGCAGCGCTTCGTCGGGCAGCTGCAGATAGGTCAGCAGTACCTGCCCCCGTCGCAGGTGCAGGTCAGCGGGCCGATACGATCGCGTCTTTTGCGTCTCAATCAGCTTAAGCGCCGCGTCGTACATCTTGATCGCGTCCGGCCACTGCTTGCGCTGGTAACACAGCCGTTCGTACGACGTGAACGCTGGGCGATTTGCCGGATCGGTAAAGAACGCCTGTCCGTAGTGCCGGAACGCTTCGTCGATGTTGTTCTGTTTTTCTTCCAGCTCACCCAGCTGCTGCATCACGCGAGAGCGCTCGTGCGCGTCGTTCGCCACTTCCAATAGAAGGGCCAAAACGCGTCGCTGCTCTGCCAATTTTTCGGGGCTGGGCGCGGTCGTCGTGATGGCTGCCGTGCCGCCGTACAGGCTGATCAGCGCGCGCAGCGCCGTCGGTTCTTTGGGCCACTCGCGCAGGACCTGTTCGAAGGTGGCCGTAGCTTGGGCCGTCGCCCCCAAGAAGTCCCGCTGCACATCGCCCAAGCGCAGCATCAGCACGCGTCGCCGCTCGCGCAGCTCAAGCAGCTGTTCTGCGCTGGTCCCTTGCAGCTGGGTCTGTTCGGTGCTCAGGCGCTCAATTGCGCGCGTCAGCAGCGCGGCTTGTTCGGCATGACGACCGCTTTGGCCATAGCGTTTTTCCAGCGCCAGCAGCGCCGGCACATTGCTGGTCAGCTCGTCGGGAGCCAGCTCGTACAGCCGCTCCCACGCGCGCGCTTCGTCTTCCGCCCGATTCAGGCGCTGATACAGCTCGGCCAGCGTCCGCGTGATCTGCGCAACGCGATGCCGTGGAATATCCGCCCCCGCCGTCAGCGCGGTCAGCTGTTCTTCAAGAACGCCGGCCAGCGCAAGCGGGTTGCCTAGCTCGGTATAGGCCAGCTCAAGCGCATCCAGCACTTCCAGCGAATGCGGGATCGGCTTCAGCAGATCGACCAGCTGCGCATAGCGCCGCAAGCCTCGGCACAGGCTTACCACATGGCGAACCACGTCGCTGTTGTTGGGCTGCAGCGCCAGTGCCTGGCCATACGATCGCAGGGCCTGTTCGCTAAAGGTGTGCGCTTGGGCGTCCTGATCCCCGGTCGGAGTCACGTCGCTGGCGTGGCTGGGAGCGGCCGCTTCTTGCACGGCGACCGCGCCCATTTCCAGCAGCAGGCTCAGGCGCTGCGCGTCATCGCGCAGCAGCGGCAACAGGCGATCCATGGCATGCAGCAGCTCTCGCGGGCGACCCATGGTGCGGTACAGCGTCACCAGCGCACGCGCTGCGGTGCGGCAGCGTGAATCTCGGCGCAGCGCTTCGCTGTAACAAGCGACGGCTTGATCGATCGCGCCGGTCTGTTCGCTTTGCATATGCGCCAGGTGCTCGTACAGCGTGCCCAGCTCGCAGCACAGAAGCGCGGCGGCCTGCGCACCGACGGGCTGATCGCCATCGCCAGCCCCTGCGTCGCCGCTGTTCATGCGGCCCAACAAGCTGTTTGATAGCGCCTGCAAGGACGCCGTCAGCGGCAGGACCTGTTCCTGTGCCGACTGCAGCGCCGCTTCCACGGCCTGCTGCAAAAGCAGCACGGCGCGCTCGGGTTCGTCTCGCTGCTGCGCCAGGCGAGCCAGCGCGTGCAGCGCCATCACATCGCGCGGCCGACGCTGCAGAACCTGCCCATACGTGCGCTCGGCCAAGGCCAAGTCACCAGCGATCTCGCTGGCATAGTGACCAAGCTGCCGCAGCAGCTGAGCCTGCGTATCGGGGTTGCGCACGCGAGCCAGCAAGGCATTCAGCGCGTCGCTGACCCCTGCCGCGGCCTGTCCATCGACGCCTTGACGCTGGCGCAGTAAGAAGCGCGTCGCGTCGACCAGCACGGTGCTGCCGGCATCGACTTTGCGTGCATCGCTTCCGCTTCTGGTTGCCGCAGTCGCCCACGCATCGGCACTTGCCTGCAGGGATAGCAGACCGGCATCGACATGCAGATCGTCGGTCAGGTTCAAGGCCAGCGCCACGGCGGCCGCGCTGTAGATCGCCGCCGCCGCCCCGTCCTGCGCTGCGCTGTCGGCGCCAA
>JAYRFD010001243.1:0-4113 GCA_041908565.1 Polyangia bacterium
GACAAGGCCAAGACGACGGGGGGGCTGGTTCGCTGGGCACTTGTGCCAGAGGCGACGCCCAGGAAGGAACAGCCTCCTTCGCCTGGCGTGGGCGGCAGAGGATCGGGCGGGTTCGGATCCATCGACATGGCATCGGGCCCACCCATATCCGGCGGCGGCGGCGGCGGATCGCCTCCTGGCTTGGTGACCGAGAAGCGATCGATCTCGACGCCGACATCGCTGTACGCCACGCCTGACACGCTGCGATCGACGATGCGCAGCGACACAAAGTTGTAGGCGGACTTCGAGACAACTTTGGTCGCCCGGCTGCTGCGGGTATCGCTGTACAGCGGTGCGCCCGCCCCGCCCGACACGATGTACAGCACCGGGCTGTCGGGATCGCGCATGCGGGCATAGACGTGATCGTGGCCACCGAACACTGCGGTCACTTTGTTCTTGGGGTCGTTGAACAGCGGCACCCAGCGCGCAATCACCTCGCGCGCGTCGCCGTGGCTGCCCGGCGAATACGCCGCATGATGAAACCAGACGAAGACGTGCACGACGTCGGGGCTCTGCGCGGCTTGGCCAAGCGTCTGCAGCAGAAATTCATTCTGGCTGCTGTCCATCACTGCGTTTGAATCGAGCGCAATGAACACGCTACGTCCGCAGGCAATCGAGTAATACGGCGTCCACGGCGCACCCGCGGCTCGAGGGCTGGGGAAGATGGCGCCGTAGTTGTCGCGGTATGGACTGCCCGCGTCGTGATTGCCCGGAGCCGGCATGAACGGCACGCTGGCAAACAAGCCCTTGGTCGCCGGGAAGAACTCGCCCAGGTACTGGCCGTAAAGCCCGGTGGGCGCGATGTCGCCGCTTTCGAAGACCATGTCCGGGACGCGCTTGCGCACTTCATCCAGCAGTCGCGCGTGTGCGGTGGCTCCGTCGCGGCTGTCGCCGTAGAACACGACATCCAACGGCAGGTTATCGCCGATGGCCGGGCACGTCGCGAAGCTGTTGACGCTGCTCAGCACGGTGCCGCTTTCGACGGCGTATTCGTAGACTGTGCTGGGTCGCAGGCCGCTTAGGACGATCTCGTGATCGCGGGCGGGCGAGCCGGCCTGCATCATGTACGCGGACTCGCCTTTCTTGCGGACCTTGACCGTCGTGGGATCAGCCATCCCGGCAGTGCCCCAGCGAACGATCATGGAATCTGGTGTGCGGCCCCGCGAAAGGAAGGGCCCATAGGTCAGCGTCTCGGCCGTGGCACAAGACGGACCGGCCAGGGTAAGCGCCCCCACGACGCTCGCCGACAGCGCCGCGACAAAAGATCGACGGAGTGATCCAGGCATCATGCGCGCAAGCAAAGCCCGCGAACAGGGCCAGGGTCAATGTGAAATTTGCTGCCCAGTCTGGCGGCCTGACGAGCGCTGCCCGCAGACCGCCACACCGCCGAGCTTTCCGACGGAATCCGGCGAGAGTTACTTGCGCAGAAGCTTGAAGGCGTGGTTGCCGGTGTGCGTGCGGAAGTAGTGCATGATCCACACCATGGCCAGCGGCTCCAGATAGCGCGACATCTCGATGCCGCCCAGATCGTTCACGTCCCAGCCGAAAGCCTTGAGGATCTCGCCGACTTTTTCCTTGGCCGCAGCATCGTTGCCGGCAATGAACATGTCGGGTGGACCGCCCGGGAAGCTGGGCTGAAACATGTGCGGATTGCCGACGATGTTCCAGGCCTTGACCACCTTGGCCTGTGTCACCCAGCGCTGCACGTGCTCGCCGCCAGAGTCCGTGTGGCCGATGGAAAGCGACGGCCCCTGCGGTCCGAAGCTCAGCGGGTTGGTGGTGTCGATCAGGATCTTGCCCGCCAGGTTGTCGTGCCCCGCCAGCTTGAGAGCGTTTTCGGTACCGCTCCACAGCGTGGCCAGGACCACGATGTCGGCAAACTGCGCGGCTTGCGCGAACGTGCCGCTCGACGCCAGCTCGCCCGCCGACTGAGCCCAGGCGGCGCTCTTTTCGTTGCCGGCCTCGCGCGAGCCCATCATCACCTGACAGCCCAAAGAGACGAAGCCATTGCCCAGCGCGCGGCCCACATCCCCTGTACCCAAGATTCCGATCTTTAGATTTTTCATGGTGAAAGAGCATATCGCGAGACGCAGAGCCAGATCTAGAATCACCGAATGACTGCACCGGAAACCCCGCCCTCGTCGGAACTGCAGACCGAATCAGGCTCGCAACGTGGCTTGCCACGGCCGGCCGGCGCGGCCCGCCAAGACCACGCAGGTAGCCTGGCTGACGAGGCCGCAACCTGTGACGATCTGCTGCGCTTCATTGCAGCGTCGCCGACCCCGTTTCATGCCGTAAAGAGCGCGCTCGATCGTCTGCGCGCGGCTGGCTTTCGCCCGCTTGTGCCACAACAAAAATGGTCGGCTTTGACGCCGGGTGGGTACTACGTCTGCGTCGGAGACAGCACGCTAGTCGCCTTCGTTCTGACCCCACAAAGCCTGCGTGGCGAGCTTCGCGGCTTTCGCATCATCGGCGCGCACACCGACAGTCCAAACCTGCGGCTTAAGCCAAAAGCGGCGTACGAAAAGCAGGGCTATCTGCAGCTTGGCGTCGAGGTGTACGGCGGCGCGCTGCTGAATTCCTGGCTGGATCGCGATCTGTACATCGCCGGCCGCGTGGTCGTGCGAGGCGAAGAGGGCGGGCTGCACCGGCGCTTGGTCGAGCTACACGAGCCGCTGGTTCGCGTCGCACAGCTGGCGATCCACTTGGATCGCGATGTCCACGAAAAAGGCCTGCTGCTGAATCGCCAGGAACACTTGGCCCCGATCGTCGGCTTGCTGGGCGGACCGGCTGGGCGATCCGCCGCTTCGTCGGGAGCAGAAAGCAAACCACCGACGGCGGAAGGCCTGTTTGCAGAGCTGTTGTGCAAAGCCCTGGGAGTAACCAGCGATGCGATCGTCAGCACCGACTTGATGCTGGCGGATTCGTTGGCGCCTCGACGTGGCGGTCTGGGGGGGGATCTGATCTTCGCTCCCCGCTTGGACAACCTGGGGATGAGCCATGCCGCCCTGCACGCCTTGCTGCGCACGGCCAGCCAGTCGGAGCCAGAAATTCCCGAGGCTGGCGTCGTTCCAGTGGTTGCACTGTTTGATCACGAAGAGGTGGGCAGCAGCAGTGCATACGGTGCGCAGGCGCCGATCTTGCCGATGCTGCTTGAGCGCATCGCGGCCGCTACCTGTCAAGCCAGCGACGATCCTCGCGATCGCTATCTGCGTTCGCTGGCCGGTTCGCTGTGCGTGTCGGCGGACATGGCGCATGCCGTCCATCCCAACTACGCCGATCGGCACGAGCCGCAGCACCGTCCCCGTCTGAACGGCGGGCCCGTGATCAAGCACAACGCCCAGCAGCGCTATGCGACCTGCGGCCGAACGGCGGCGCTGTTTGCCGAACTATGCGCCCGCGCCGACGTGCCTGTGCAGCACTACGTGCATCGCACCGACCTGCCCTGCGGCAGCACAATCGGCCCGATCACGGCGACGCTTTTGGCCATTCCAACCGTCGACGTCGGCAACGCGATGCTCAGCATGCATTCAGCCCGCGAGTGCGCTGGCAGCCGCGATCCCGAATCGATGACCCGCGTGCTGACCCAGTTCCTGCAATTCACCGACGGTCTGCCAGGCTAAGCCCGCCTGGCGACCCGGCCGCGCGAGCAGCTACCAGGGCAGCGTGGTGCCTTGGTAATGCAGGAACAGGCCCGTCTGATCCATCGTCAGCTTTTCGATGACCTGGTTGATGCCGGTCACGCTGGCTTCCGGTGTCAGCATGCCGAAGCCACGCGTCATGTCCGTCTGGACCATGCCGGGGTGCATGGCGATGACGACGACGCCGCGGCTCTTTAGATCGACGGCCAAGCTGCGGGTCGCCATGTTCAGCGCCGCCTTGGACATGCGATAGCCGTAGTACCCGCCGCTGGTGTTGTCATCCAGCGAGCCCATGCGCGACGTCATATTGACCACGCGCGAGCCTTCTTTCAGGTTGTCCAGCAGCGCATGGGTGACGCGCAGCGCGCCCAGCGCATTGGTCTGGAACTGCGCCAAGATGGCGCCGATGTCCATGTTGTCCAGCGTCTCGACC
>JAYRFD010001244.1:0-4043 GCA_041908565.1 Polyangia bacterium
AAGTCGTGGTCTCAAGCGCGGCTGAGATCGAATCGGCCGTGCATGCTGCCAAGACGGCCGCGCCGGCCTGGCGCATGCTGCCCGCCCCCAAGCGTGGCGAGATCCTGTTCCGCGCGCAGCACCTGCTTCGCCAGCGTCGGGATGAAGTGGCCCGCGCGCTGAGCCTGGAAGAAGGCAAGTCGCTTTCCGATGCCACCGGCGAAGTGCTGCGCGCGATCAACTGCTTCGAGTTTTCAGCCGGCGAAGGCCGCCGCAGCTTCGGGCAGGTGATTCCGTCCGAGCTTCCCAACAACTTGATCTATACGCGCCGCATTCCGCTGGGCGTCGTCGCGCTGATCACTCCCTGGAACTTCCCGATGGCGATCCCGGTATGGAAGGCCGCTGCCGCCTTGGTCTGTGGCAACACCATCGTCTTCAAACCTGCATCGAGCACGCCATGGTGCGCGCACCTTTTGACCGAGATCTTGGTCGAAGCGGGCATCCCCGCCGGTGTCTGGAACGTCGTGTACGGCCCCGGTGGATCGCTGGGCGATGCCTTGGTCAAGCACCGCGATGTCGCGGCCATTAGCTTCACCGGCAGCAACGAGATCGGCCAGCGCCTGTACAGCATCGGCGCCAGCCACAACAAGAAGGTCCAGTGCGAGATGGGCGGCAAGAACGCGATCATCGTTCTGGATGATGCGGATCTGGATCTAGCCGCCGCGGCCACGGTGCAAGGGGCGTTTTATTCCAGCGGACAGCGCTGCACCGCGACGTCGCGCGCGGTGGTCATGAAAGAAGTGCTGCCCCGCTTCTGCGATCTGGTCGTCGAAAAAGCCCGCGCGCTGAAGGTTGGCCCGGGGCTCGATGCCGGTGTGCAGGTCGGCCCGCTGGTCGACAGCAAGCAGCTATCGTCGGTGCTGTCGTATCTGGACATCGGCAAGCGCGAAGCGAAGCTGCTTTTGGGCGGATCGCGCATGGCGGGTGATCTGGCGGCTGGTTACTTCGTTGCTCCGACGGTGTTCTGCGATGTCGAGCGCACGCACCGCATCTTCCAGGAAGAGATCTTTGGACCCGTGCTGTCGATCGTCGCAGCCGACGACGAAGCACACGCCTTCGCGCTGGCCAACGACAGCAGCTATGGCCTGTCGTCTTCGGTGTACACGCGCGATGTCGGACGCGTCTTCCGCTACATCGATCACGTCGAGACCGGCATCCTGCACGTCAACAGCCCGACGGTGGGCGGCGAAGCGCAGGTTCCGTTCGGCGGCTTGAAGGACACGGGCGTCGGCGGGCGCGAACAGGGCACCACCGCTCTCGACTTCTTCACCGAATGGCAGAGCGTGTACATCGACTACACGGGCACTCGCCGAACCGCATCGTTCTACTAAATCGGGCGTCGTGGCCAAACCCGGTCCGCGAGGGGGCGGACCGCAGGGCGATGCAGACTGCGCGCACTGGCACCGCGTTAGTGCAGGACGGTGCGCAGGCGCGAGATGCCCAAGCCACCGAGCAGATCGTTTTCGCTTTCGAAGCCGGTGAAGCGGACGCCCATGCCCGTCAAGGCACGCGCTCGTCCCGCCGGATCCGCGAAGTTGAGGAAGTAGTGATTCTTCACTTCTCCGCGCGCGATGATGCGAGCCGGGGACTCTGGAACGGAGAAGAAGATCCGGACCTCCGTCCCAAGCGGCAGTGGCTGCGCCACTTCGACCATGATTCCGCCGGTCGAAATATTGCGCGCGACCGCCGAGCACTCGCCGAACTTGTCGGTACGAATCGAGACGGGAAAGGCTTTGTCAAAGCGGTGGCTGCGGCGTTTGTCCATGGGTCCACGCTAGGGCGGTACGCAAAGGAAGTCAAAAAACTCACCTTGTCCTACATGTGTGGGACATGTGTGTCCGACGGAGACATCAGTTCACATGAAGAAAATCCAAAATCGACCGGCCCAGCGATCGGCGGTTCCAGGCCCCCAAAAATGGGCGATCAAGGGCCCAAAATCGCCTGCGCGGGCGATCGCTTCGCTGACCTGCTGGTTGGCGCTGGGCTGCGCCCCCCAGCGATCGGCGCAGCCAGCGACGAAAACCGCCCCAAGCAGATCGGCAGCCCAAGCAGCCGTGATGCCTCCGCCCGATCGCCCAGCGGATTCGCCCCCCCCAAACCGCGTCGATGACTTCGTCGATGTCGCCCGTCTGGAGCCCAGCATTCGCGTCGATCTGCGCTACGCCACGGCGCAGAACTTCACGGGGCAGGTCGTGTATCCACCGTCGGCGCGCTGCTATCTGCGGGCTCGCGTTGCGCAGCGCTTGCAGGACGTGCAGCGCGATCTGGCGATGCAGGGCCTGGGCTTAAAGGTCTTCGACTGCTATCGCCCGCTGTCGGTGCAGCGTCGCTTCTTTGCCCTGGTCCCCGACGAACGCTATGTCGCGAATCCGGCCAAGGGTTCGCGCCACAACAAGGGGGCGGCCGTCGATCTGACGCTGATCGACGCCGCCGGGGTCGAGCTAGCCATGCCCACCCCCTTCGATGACTTCAGCGAGAGAGCCCACCGCGACTACACGGCGCTGCCGCAGGTCGCCATCGAAAACCGCGCCCGCTTGGAAGCCGCCATGATGCGCCACGGCTTTGTCCCTTTGCCGACGGAGTGGTGGCACTTCGACGACCGCGATGCAAAGGGCGATGGGCTGTCCGATGTCCGCTTTGAAGATCTGGCCGCAACAGCGCCGCAGTGAACCATCGCTGCTTGGTTGTGCGATGCGGCGGGCGAAGCAAACAAACGAGACGGATCCAGCCCAGACAGCGACGGCATCGCGGCCTGCCGAAAGAGCGATCGAAAAGTCGGTCTTAGCGCCGGGACCCGAGGTGCAGCGTTAGCTCGGCAGCCACCCAGTCGCGTACAAGCCGGTCGGCATGTGACGCCGCTCCGTCGAGCCGAAGGTCGCGCAGACCGCCTTGCGCCAGGATGTCTGCGAACGAAAAGGCCGGCCCGCGTGCGCCGTCAATGTTCAGAAACAGCTTGCGCTTTCGCGCATCGCCTTGCAGGACCGCCCAGTGTTTTCCGTCGCTGCTAAGCACCAAGCTGCCCTCGATCAGCAGGCCAAAGGGATGGTATCGACCGTCGTGCACGACCCACATCATGCCGGGGCTGCGCGCCAGGTATGCGTAGTGCGCGCCATCGTCGCTAAACAGCAAGTTGCCCGCCCACGGCCAAGGCTGAGCCAGGGGCAGCTGGCCATCGAAGATCACCAGGCTCTGTCGAGGAGAGTGGCCGACGTAGCCCCAGCGACGGCGATCGGCAGACAGGCTGGGCGGATCGATCTGCGTGAACTCGGGTCCCATGCGTTCGCCGTGCACGACACGGACCTGCTGGCCTTGCTGGGCGACGTACAGCGGGCGTCCTTCGGCATCTAGCTGCAGGCCGGTGATGCGTTCGAAGGGAAAGCCCGGCTGACCGTCTGCGACGACCAGCCAGCCGAGACTGGTCTGCGCCAGATACGCGACGTGTCGCCCGTTGGGCCCCAAGGTCAAGGCGGCGGCCGACTGGTACGGCGGGCTGTGCCTTCCATCCAAGACGACGTGCCACGTACCGGCCTGGCGCGCGATAAGACCCATGTGGTCACGGGCCAGAACTAGCTCGACCGCCGCTTCGTAGCCCGGACCCGCACGCCGATCGACGACGGGAAAGACGCGCTTGCCGACGCGGGCCAGGTACACCAAGCGCCGATCGTTCGGCCCCAAGCGAATTTCTGAAACGACATCGACGGGATCGTGAGCGGCGTGATCGTGAGCGGCGTGATCGTGAGCGGCGTGATGGTCGACAACGACCTGCTTGCCGGCTGACTCGGCGACGTAGACCAGCCGCCCCCCGTCGGGACCAAAGCGCAGCGAGCCCTTCTTTAGCGCGGGCCAGGGCGGCCCGGGAACTTCATCGCAGACGACCCGCCACGATCCGCGCTGTTCGGCGGCGTAGGCCACGTGCTGACTGTCGGGGCTAAAGACCAGCTCGCCGATGCCATCCCAGACTGGACCCGGCTGGCCGTCGCGGATCACGACCCACCCCTTGGCCA
>JAYRFD010001245.1:0-3560 GCA_041908565.1 Polyangia bacterium
ACGCCGATGAAGACCATCGCATCCAGCACCACGCCCAGACGGTACGGCGGCCGCAGCGCCCAGCGAATGACGCTCCACAGCAGCATCATGTGCGCGCCAAGCTGCTCCAGCGCGACGGACAGCAGCCGGAGCAGCGGTCCCCACAGGCGGTCCACCACCGCGGCCAGCCGCTGAAGCATAGGATCATCCTATCTTCTTTTCCCTGCGCAGCGTTAGCGGTGTTGCTGGACGAATGACGGACTCAGCTGTGCATGCTGGTGAGTCGCAGCGGGCACCGTGGCGAGTGTTGCAGCGTTTCCGGTCGGGCTCGCTACAGCGCCTTCTGCCAAGGTCCCAGGGTGTGGCTGCCCATCGCCAGGTCGTTGAACACGTACGTGGACTTGCTGCCGACGATGCCGACGCGCTGCGACACGGATCCGTTGTACGGCGCGCAGTGGACAGCCTTGAAGTCAACATCGGTGACGCCCTGACCGCTGACGGTGACCGTGACCGGCGTCCACGCGTCGTTGCCGCCGTTGATGCTGGCAAGCCAGCGATAGACCGCACCACCGTCGCCAACCGCCCAGGCTTCATAGTTGTCGCAATAGCTGATGCTGCGGATCGTCGCGGAAAAGGGGGTCGGCGTGAATCCCTTCCAGACATCGGTCGGGGGGGGCTCGCGTTCCACTGCCACACCCGCAAGTCCAATCGCCGTGGCTCGAGTGGTGCTTGTGGCCGCACCCACGGCATAGAACGCGGCATCGGCAGGCAGGCCCATAAACGATGGGACAGCGTTCCATGTATATGCCGACATAGCCTCATTAAAGGAATATTCAAATAGGCTGCTGCCTAACCCCGCCGCCCAGACAATTGGCTCAAGGCAATTGGTCGGCCTGGGCATGATGGAACACATCATCATCTCGTTGTATAGAGTAAGATTGGTATATCCAGCAATCGAGGTTAAATTCTGTGTGCCTACAGTAGTTGCCGCTGACCAGCTGATCTGCGCAGTGCGATCGATGATTCCCGACGAAAACTCGCCGGCATTGCCAACGGCCATAATGCGGATGCCGTCTGTGGTGCCTTGGATGCCAGCGCTCGGATTGTTCCATGCGCCCACCCACAATCCATTAACCTGCTGAGCGGTCGTCTTGACGATCGCTGCCTGTCCATTTATGTGCGAAAGAATTTTCTTGTTCTGCGAGGCAACCACCAGCAGCGTCCGCTGCCGACTTCCATCCATATAATCGATTACATCGCCTCGCCAAATACCAACAATTGGTGAACCTGGATCTTCTGACGCAGAAATGCCTTTTTGTGGAAAATTGCTTACATCTGAATATGACTGAATGGTTCCTGCGGCGGTGCCCAGCCACGTCAGCCGCTGGGCATTATTCATAATATAGATGCTGGTGTATGTGGATGGTGCGACTGTGCTCATATCAGTGGCACCGCCATCGTTACCACCCTGGCCCCCGTCTCCTCCTGAGCTGCCGCCGTCTGTTCCATTGATTGACATATCCGGCCCAGGGGGCGTATAGCCGTCTGGACATTTGAATCCCGGGCCACCGCAGTCAACGACGGAGCTAGACCATATTTTGTCGCAGCTCCAGATGCCTCCGGCCAAGAGCAGTGCGGAACTGACGAATATAAACTTACGCATAGTCGCTCCTTTATGGTCTGCAATGATGTCAGGATCCGTGAATTTTCTATGTGAAATCCACGAACGGTGACTTATTTGACTTTCGGCCCGGGAAGCAGGATCAGCACCGCCCCACCGACTGCTAAGGCTCCACCCACTGACAGCAGCGCAATGCCTTTGTCTTGTGTATCAAAATAAGTCTTGTTGTCGGGATCCGCCGGACGCCCGTGCTGCACCAGGCCGGACACGCCAAAGCCACCCACCAAGAATCCAGCACCGATCAGCGAGGCACCCAGTGCCAATCGCCACAGCGGCCGCGGGGCGCGATCGGCCACGACGACAGGTGGCGGCGGCGGGGCCACGACGACAGGCGGTGGCGGGGCCACGGCGACGGGCGGCGGCGGCGGCGGCGGCGGCTTGACCGGTTCTGAATCGGTCACCAGATCGACCTTCATCGTCGCTTTCTTGGCCTCTTCGACGACGAGCGTCGCGGTGTGAAGCTTGTAGCCCGCCTGCTTGACGACCAGCGCATAGCTGCCGACAAAGGCTGCGCGCTGAAATGGCGTCTGACCCAGCTTGCGCTCGGTCAGAAGGACATCGGCTCCGGGCGGCGTCGACTGCACTTCCAGGACACCGCGCGGGCGCGCCATGCCTTCGCGCATCAGGCGACCCACCAAGGAATCCAGCGTCGCGCTGGCCTGATCGGCAGAGCAGCGGGTGCACGGCTCGCTGAGCTTGGCGGCGTAGTCCCCCGTCGTCGCTTCCAGCAAAGACAGCCGCAGCGTCCAGTCGGACAGCGCCAAGTCTCCCGTTGCTTCGATGGTGGTCGAAAGCAAGTAATCGGCTTCGTTTACCGTCGTCAGCTTGTCTTGGCAGTCCTGCTGATCCAGGCAGTCCGCCAGGCGCGGTGCCTGCGCCAAGGCGACGCCCTTTGGCACCACCGACAGCCGCTGCTTGCGGACCGCTTGGTCGATGCTCTGGGTCAGCAGGCGCTGCGCTTCGGCCGGCACACCTTTGAAGTCGGGCAGCCACACCAGCGCCGGCACGACGCGTGACACCACGGCGTCAGAGTTCACATTGAAGCGCAGCTCTGAAAGGCGGCCCGGCAAGACCTTAACTGGGCCTTCGATGCGACGCTGCGCAAGCTCCAGCGTCACGCGGTGCTCGCCACTTGCCAGAAGAAGAGGCAGCGGCAGCGGCAGCATGCCGGTCACGCGTTCATCGACCAAGACCAAGGCGCCGCGCTCACCCACGATCGCCACTTCGCCACTGGGCGGGCGAGGCTGATCGACGATCTGTTCGGCATCTTTTTTCGCAGCGGCGTCGTTGTTGCTGGCCGGATCGGCCAAGTAACGCCGCATCAGATCCTGGGCCGCGACGGTCCGCCCGCTGAGCCACGCCAAGCGTCCGAGCTGATACAGCGTGTCGGCATCCGGTGACACGCGATACGCCTGAGACAGCGAATCCGCTGCGCCGACGAAGTCTTTGCCAGCCAGCGCCGTGATGCCTTGCTGACGCAGGGCGCGCGCGCGATCGCCAAGCCCGCGACCGGCCGTCTCGCCTTTGTCTTTGCTCTTTCGCGCCAGCGTCCCGCCCGGAAGAAATGTCAGCGTCAGCAGCACCGCGCAGACGCCCGTCCACCATCCACTGGTTCGGCGCGGCGCCGCTTGGCCTCGCAGGCTCGTGTGCATTGTGGATCCCCCCTCCCTGAGTACGGTCGGCATCGTGCCTGCGTTCCCCTGTGTCATGGGCATGTGCCCAGGTTCTGCGTTTCGCCGGGTCGGACCTTGACGAAGGTCTGCGCGCCGTTGACGGTCACGACGTTGGTGCCGGGCAGCATCCACTCGGACACCTCGCGGCAGCGACCGCCGATGGTCTTGGGCAGGGTCACACGTCCAAGCTGACCACGCAGTCGAGCCTGTGCGGCTTCCGCATCCCC
>JAYRFD010001246.1:0-2721 GCA_041908565.1 Polyangia bacterium
CCTGGTGCCGGCCGGCGTGCCCAACGATGTGAAGGTCAGCAAGGCGGGCAAGCGCGAAGAGCGCTTCACCGTCACCCTGTCGCCCGGCCAAGAATTTGAACGAGCGATCGAGCTGAAGGACGGTCGGGGTCGCCTGTCGATCATCACGCGCCCCGCCGGATCGGAAGTGCAGATCAACGGACGCGTCTACGGCAAGTCACCGCTGACCATCGACGACCTGGACCCCACCAAGCCTGCCAAGGTCACGATCAAAAAGCGCGGTGGGTCGCTTACTCGAGTCATCAGCTTTGATGCGTCTTTGGAACAGACCCTGGACATCGAGCTGAGCAGCGGCAAGGAACGCGGCAGCGATGACCGCGGCGGAGGCGGTGGCTCAAGCGGCGCAAGCTCAGGTGGGTCCAGCGGTTCGGCTGCTACCCCGGCTCCAGCCGCCGCGTCCGGGGGCGGTGAAGGCTTTTTGATCGCAAACACACACCCGTGGGCCAAGGTCTTTGTCGACAGCAAAGACACGGGGAAGACCACGCCCATCGGTCCCCGCGACCGCATCCCGCTGAAGTCAGGCAAGCACGTGGTTACCTTCGTGACGTCGGACAAGCGGGTCAGCGTCGAAGTGAACATCAAGTCGGGGGAAGAGACCAAGCTCGTGAAGGATCTGAACGACAGCAACTAGTCGGATCGGATCCCGCACAGCTTCATTCCATCGTCGAGCGCTTCGTTATATCCTGGACAGGATTGGCTGTTGGCCGATCGCTGTCTGGGGGATTGATGAAGCGGCTTGATTGGAAGTTGGCCGCGCTTCTGCGGCTCTGTTGTGTGCTGCTGAGCTTGGGGCTGTCAGCGCTCGCGCAGGCACAAGGCTCTGCGGCCAAGACGCCTGCGCTGGTGCATGACCCCAGCGCGGCCAGCGGTCCAGAACCAGCCCCGGCCGGCAGCTCGGTCGTCGCGAGCAGCGATGAAATCGAGCCGCCACCCGCTGGTGAAAGCCTGCCCTCTGCGGATCCGATCAGCGCTTCTGAACATCTGAAGCGCAGCGTAGAAGCGTTCCAAAGCAAAGACTTCTTACGCGCTGCCGCAGAATTGCAAGCGGCCTATCGACAGGACCCAAAGCCTCTTCTTCTGTTCAACATCGGGCAAGCCTACCGACGCGCTGGGCGGGCGCAGGAAGCGCTGGATGCCTATGAGCAGTTTCTGCGCGCCGATCCCAAAAGTCCGCTGCGCCCAGAGACCGAAGGCTACTGCAACGACATGCGCACGCTGATCGAAGAACAGAAGCGCAAGACGCAGGTCGAAATCGCGCTCGCCAGCGAAAAACAGGCGACCCAAGAAAAGGAAAAAGCGCTGCGCGCCGAACAGGAACGCACCGCGCTTGCGCAGCAGAAGCTGGCACAGGAACGGAAGCGCTCGGAAGACGAGCGATCGCGACAACGCGCGCGCCGACGCTTGATCATCGGTCTAAGCGTTGGGGCCGTCACTCTGGCTGTGCTCGGTGGCGCGGCCATCGCGGTCGGGGTTGCTCTGCGCCCCAAAGACCCTCCGACCGATGGCGGCTTTATGAACGTCAGCTTTGCATTGTCCCGTTGATCGACGCACCCCCGTCATCGCCCAAAAAGAGGAGGCGGTCATGCTGTTCTTGCGATCACTCCCGCTACGTGCCCGGCTGTCTGCAGCGCTTGCCCTTGTCGTACTGACGGGAATGCTGGCGTGCTCATGGCCGCCTTCGATCGTCGTGGTCATCCCGGCGATTCCAGCCGGTGCAACATCGCTTTCGGTCTTGGTCAGTACCGGATCCAAGCAGGCGATCGAAAACCCGCGATACGACGTCAGCGCCTTCGTCGCGCAAGCCTATCGCTTTGGGATTCATCCACCGCTGTCCGCAACTGGAACTTTTTCGATCGCGGTGGCCGCCTATGACGCCGCCGGCTGCCTGCTGAGCACCAATGCGGACAACATCGAGCTAACCGCAGCCGACAACGACGGCTTTGTCTACGGTCGGCCCGAAAGGAATCTGCAGCTCTCGCTGCCTCCGCCGCCTGCCGATGCCAGCATGAACTGCTTGAAGGGATCGCCGGTCATCCGCGCGGTGATGCAAAGCGAGGACGATCCGACCGTACTCACCATCACCGGCTGGGGATTTGCCCCCGGCGTAAGCGTCCTTCTGGATGGGGTCGCGGCGCTTAGCGCAACCCGCAAGGACGCCACGCAGCTCGAAGCTCGCGTCGCGATTACGCCGTCCGAAAGTGGTCTGCGTCAGGCGCAAGTGACCGTCAAGAACGCCGATGGCAACACGGCCAAGAAGGACATCCCGCTGTACAGCGTCGCCTTCGCTCCGCGCGATCGAAGCACGTACACGTTCGACACAACCCGAGAACCAACCTCGGTCGTCACCGGGGATCTAAACAAGGACGGCAAGCTGGACATTGCCGTGACAGGTCTGCGCAGCACAACGCAAGGATTCATGGCGTTCTTCATGAACCAAGGAGCAGACAAGTTTCCGAAAGAGCCCAGCTTCCTCGATTTTCCACGCACGATCGACGACCTTCAGCTGACGGATATGAACGGCGATGGCTGGCTGGATGTGGTGGCCCTCAGCGTCGGTGCGCAAGAGCTGATCGTGGTACTCAATGACGGCGCCGGAAACTTCAACATGGCGTCCGCGCTAAGCGTGGCGTTTCCCGCGGGAAGCTCGGCGATTACCTTGGCCGTCGGCGATATCCTGGGCGA
>JAYRFD010001247.1:0-4118 GCA_041908565.1 Polyangia bacterium
AGCGGCGGCGACCAGCCGCTGGCGACGGCCTGCCGTCCCTTGGGGAAGTCGAAGCGGAAGAAGTTGGCGCGCCAGATGGTACCCGGCGCCGGCGGCACGCCCCGCATGGTTTCCTGCTTGCCCTTGACCGCCGACAGAGGGATGCGTAGCTCGGCATCCCAGCCCTGATCGTCGTCGTCGCGCTGGTTCAGAGTGCCGTGCACTTGCACCGCGGTCTCCATGCCCGATTCCCAGGCGTTGTCGTTGCCGCGATACACCGGCAGCCAGCTATCGAAGGTCACGTTCTTGGGGCTGACCTGCAGCTCGACATACGTGCGCGCGTCGCCGTCCGCGTCGATAAACACCTCGGCGACTTCTTGCGTCCACAGCTTGTCGTCGTGCTTTTCCAGCGTGCCCCACACGTCGCTGTCTTGAAAATGGAAGGCCAAGTACAAGTTGGTGTCGTCCCACAGCGCGCGCACCGATCCAGCCTGGGGCGACGGCGATCCGTCCATGGTGTTTACAAACGGACCGCTGCTTTCGGCGGAGGCCCAGGCCGGCTCGTCGAACTTGCCGTCGATCTGCAGCTTGGTTCCTTCCGCCAGCTTGCGGACCACCAGTCGTCGCGGCGGCGGCGGGGCGGCGGCCAGGGCGGGTAGCTCGGCGGCGATCACGCGGTTTTGCCCGTCCTGACGCCCGCTTTGCACGGCGAAGCGGTTCGAGCCTTTCCACAGACCGATCAGGACCTGCGCTTTGTCGCCCTGCCACGACGGCGGCAAGGTGATGCGATGGCTGTCCCGCACGATGTCGCCGGCTTGCCAGCTGGCCACCGGATACTTGCCTGACATCGGCACGTGGTCGGCCGTGAAGTGCGCTCGTCGATTGCCAGAGCTATCGGCCGAGTCGACATGGACGAACAGCTTCCACCCTTCCGGAGCGGGCTTTTCGACGCGGAAGTAGTGGGTCAGCGTCACCATCTTGCCGATCGACAGCGCTTCGGCATCGGCATCCAGGCCCAGGTACACGATGCGAGCCCCGTCGGGACCGCTTAACACCGCGCCACTTGGGAAGCGCAGGGTCGGCACCTTGTCGGCGGGGACAAGCTGCGTGCGCGCCTCTTGAATCTCGGACTCCGACGGCTGCGCCTGCTCGGTCGAGCGTTCAACACAGCCCTGCAAGCACGCGCTGCTTGCGGCGAGGGCCAGAGCCGACCCCAAAGAGAAGGAGCGGACGCGACACATTTGTCGTTGCATGGCCGGAGCTTGTATCGCTTTTTGCGTCTGCGGCAAACCCCCCAACTTCAGGACCCAGCGCAAGCGCGCTGGACATGCGATCTGCTGGCGAACGCGACCGTGCGCGTTAGTCGACGCGGCGGTTCACCAGGTTGCCGATGCGATGGGACAGCCGGGCCGAAACGCGAGACGTAAACCACAGCAGCCAGGCTTCTGATGTCACGGGCACGACATCGCGTCGGCAGCGCACGGCCCCGACGATGGCGTCCGCCACCAAGCCCGGCGGGAAGTTGCGTCGCTTGTACATCTTCTGCACGCGCGCACGAATCTTTTCGCTGTCGCGGCCGGGCTCGGCTGCGATGCGCGTCGTCGATACGATGTCGGTGTCGATGACGCCGGGGCAGATGACGCTGACGCCGATGCCATGTGGTGCAAGCTCGTTGCGCAGCGATTCGGACAGACCGAAGACCGCGAACTTGCTGGTGCAGTAGCCGATGGTCCGCGACCCGCCGTAGTAGCCAAACGCCGAGGAGACATTGACGACATGGCCGCTTTTTCCCTGCGCCTTGGCATGCTCGACCATCTTGGGCACGAAGAAGTGGCAGCCGTGGATCACACCCCACAGGTTGATGTTCAGCACCCACTGCCAGTCATCCAGCGATGTCGACAAGATGCCGCCGGCCAAGCCGACGCCCGCGTTGTTGACCAGGATGTCGACGGCCGGAACTTGCGCGTGCACAGCGTCGGCAAGAGCCTGCATCTGCGCGCGATCCGACACGTCGACTCGCCGGCTTAGCAGAAGGCGTCCGCGCTGCGAAAGCTGCGCCGCCACTTCGGCCAGCGCGGCTTCGTTGACGTCCGAGACGATTAGCTGGGCCCCGGCATCAGCCAAGGCCAGTGCGGTGGCGCGACCGATGCCGCGCGCGGCTCCTGTGACCAGTGCAACGCGTCCGCGGATGTCCATGTTGTCGTGGCGACCGAGGGCCATGGATTTGCTCCTGTCCTTAGTTAAGACCGTCGCTGGCCAGGTACTGCATGGCCAGATCGTAGTTGTCGATGTCGTTGGGGTGAAAGTCGCGCCGCAGGTACTGCCGGATGCCTTTGGCGAACACATCGGCCACGATACCCCGCCGACCGCGTTCCTTGCGGAACTGCCGCAGCCGCTGCAGATCGTGTCGAATTCGTCCCCAGCCGACCAGCCGACTTTCTTGCTTGATCAGCAGGCAGGTGCCGGCAAACCAGAACGCGCCCAGGATGGCGGACGCGAAGGCCAGCCCGGCCACGCGCATGGCATAGCTGGGGCTGACCCGCGCAAGCACGTCGAAGGCGACCGCCTTGTGTTCGATCTCTTCCGCGGCGTGCCAAAGAAAAAGGCGGCGCATGGTCGGATCCAGGCTGGCGGTTAGTTCGTCCATGCGCAGGAAGTTGTCGGCCATGATCGCGGTGAAGTGCTCGGCGGCCGCCGTCGCTGCCAAGTGCAGGGCCGGGGGCGTGAAGCGTTCCAGCCAGTCGTAGCAGATCCGTTCGTACAGACGCAGAAACAGACGGACGTCATAGCCCTGCTGGTTCAGCAGGCGGTTGACGCGTTCGTGCTGCTGCGCGTGGCGACCTTCCTGCGCGAAGAAGCCTTGGATTTGCGCGCGCAGATCATCCGGCAGGTCGGCCTTCTGCAGATAGTGATGCACGCTGCGGACAAAGAAGCGCTCGCCGGCCGGGAACAGCATGCTGACGCTGTCGATAAGAGCGGTGGCGATGACGTTGTCAAACGCCCAGTGTCGGGGCAGCCCACCGTCGATCGCAAGCTGCGGCAAGCGCGGCTTGATCGGGCGCGACGTTCCGCCGGTGGAAGCCGCAGCCCCAGCCAACGCACCATCGAAGCCAGAACGCGGAGAGCCGTTTTCTTCGTGCAGACCCGGGGCAGATGCGGCAGCGGTCATTGTTGACTCCTGGTCAATAAGTCAAGTCGGACGCTAGCACCCTATTGAACTGGGGTCAATATGCTCGTATGGTGTTGAAGAAATGGCCCCGCGCAAACCAGCGAAGCCTCGTGCAAAAGCGACCCCGCCCCGCCGACCGCCCCGCCGGAAGCGGCCATCGACAGCGCGCGCATCGACCGACCGAAAAGGCGCGGCGCCCAGGCGAAAAGCAGCCCGCAAAGCAGCCCACGGCAAAGATCCTGCGGACCGTCCGTCACGCAAGGCGGACAAGTCCAGAAAGACGCCGGCGGTCGCGCGTGCAGGCAAGGCGCCGCGCAGCAGTGCGCGCACGCGCCTGATCACGGACGAACGTCGCGCGCAGCTGATCGCGCTGGGGCTTGAGCTGTTCAGCAGCCGCGCTTATGACGAGGTACACATCGCTGAGCTAGCGACGGCCGCTGGTATCTCAAAGGGGCTTCTGTATCACTACTTTCCGACGAAACGCGACTTCTATACGGCGGCCTTGCAGACCGCGGCAGAGCGCCTGCTTGCCCAGCTACAGCCCGATCCGCAGCTTGCGCCGCTCGCCCGCTTGCAGCGCGGACTCCATCGCTACTTGAGCTACGTGCAGCAGTACGGCACGTCGTATGTCGGGCTGATGCGCGGCGGGGTCGGATCAGACCCTGCGATCGCAGCCATCGTCGAAGAGACGCGCGTCGCCTGCATGTCGCGGCTGGTGAGCGGCATGGGCTTTTCGCACAGCACCTTGCCGGCCCTTGTCCGCATCGCACTGCGCGCGTGGATCGGCGCCGTCGAAGCCGCCAGCCTGGAATGGGTCCTGTGCCCCGACGTGCCGGCCGATGAAGTGGTCGGTCTGCTTTCGCAGCAGCTTCTGCACATCCTGCTTTCGCTGGGAGCCATGCCAGCGATGTAAGCCGTGCCTGCAGCCGCTCGCCGGGCTGCACCGCCTTTGCGCTTTACGACGCCCACA